>JBKBWT010000028.1:21468-25872 GCA_046314415.1 Saprospiraceae bacterium | reverse complement strand
TGTAATGTGCCGACTAAATGGTCGATGACCAAATTCGTATAAACCAATTTATCAATATTTGCCTGAATGCTCATGTCGATATTTTCCGGCACCAGGAATGGCTCCATATTGGCGGTAGCAGCAGTGTTTGCTTCGGTAGTGGTCGCAGGCGCCGGAGGAACAGAACCGTCTTCAGTCATGAATTGATTCAGGTTCATCAGTTTAGAACGCACGGCAATATTTCCGCCAAGTGTTTGATTATCAAATAGATAGTCAAATAAATTGGTAATAGTACCGGACGCTTTTACATCGCTGTCGCCAATGACTGTGCTGAATTCCTGCGCGACTAATTTATTCGGTTTCATATTACCGCGCACCACCATATTTTTAAGCTTGTAAATATCATAATTCATTTCACCGATTTGCGCATCCACCGTCATGTCAAAACGGTCGAAAATTTCGGTTGGCTGAGCAGTTGCCGGTATGGTTTCAGCGGCAGGAAGTGCCGGCGTTGCAGCGGTAGTCGTTTCCTGGGGCATCCACTCATTCACATCAAACCGATTGGAACGCACCGTGAAAGAGCCACGCATGGTTTTCTTTGGTGAAAAATACGCCAAAATATTTTGAATAGAACCGCTGGCTTTTATATCACTTTTACCCAATTTTGCATCAAAATTCTGAATCTTTACATTTTCCGGGGTAAAAGCAGCCTGCGCATTATTAATTTTAATCGCTGGATAAGCAGCATCTTTATAATTAAAATCGCGGATGCCCATCGTGCCGCGCATATTTACTTCATCATAACGCTGCGCTTCAATGGTGGATAAGCGCGTTTTTACGTCCACATCGGCGGTGATAATGCCCGTGAGTGCGTTGACGCCTTCCATAGGGAAAGCCTGGGATAACTCCTTGAGATTCAAGGTTCCATCGATTTGCGTATTGACATCCGGGTCAGAAATCGGTGTCTTCAAATTAAAAATAGCTCTAATAGGATTAGAGCCTAATTTCATGGCAAACGTCGGCACATCCACCACCAAATCATCAAAATTACTGGTAGGGCTGTTGACATTTACTTTAGTATTAATATTGGAAATGCCAAGCGGCAGGTCGGGATATTTGATATTGCCATTATTAACGCCAAGGTTAAATGCAAATGCTGGATAGGTCTCATTTTCAGCATTATATGTGCCTTTAACAAAACCGCCAAATTCAAAGGTGCCCTCGGCTTTTACATTTTCGTAACCGGCGATGTAAGCATTCGGAATCATCGATAGAAGATTTTTGAAGCTGTTTTCCGGTGTTGAAAATTTTAAATCCATCACGATGTTGCTCGTGTCGGGCATTTGTACAAAACCGTCGGCTTTGACGGTAAGCTCATTGATTTTCAAGGTGTTATCTTTGAGCGTGTATTTACTTTGGCTTTGGTCAATATTAAATATCGCGTCTAAAGTCGTATGCGCTTTTTTCAAATACGGGATACCGCCATAACTTAAACTCAGCGAATCAATATCGGTGTCCGTGTCTAGATCATAAATGGTTTCAGTGAAATCGCCTGAGCCACGGTGGTTTAATCCTTTAATATTGAGTACAACACCTTGACTTTCATCGTCATACAAAATATTGGCATCTTCAATATTATATTCATCCAGGGCAATATTAAAACTGCCCGAAGCCTCGTCGGCTGCACCGCTTACTGTATCTACGCTCGGCTTTGCAATATCATAATTGGCGCGTCCGTCTTCCAGTACAAATACATTAATGCGAGGTTGTTTTACGCCAATATATTTAATCCGCCAGGGTTTTTGATTGCGAATAATGGACATAATATCTACGGTAAGATCAGCTGCTTCCACATCGGCAAGGTGAATGTCTTCAAATGGTTCGATATTGCGAATGCTCAGATTTTCCAGCCGGACGCTCACATCGGGGAAGTCGCGGAACAAGGACAAGTTCACATCCGAAAAATCCATTTTTGCATTCAAACTTTTGTTGGCGGCGTCTTTTACTGCTGCCAAAATCTGATCTTTAAACAAGTAAGGTACCGTCAGCGCTGCGACCAGAATAAGCGCAAATACTACTGCGACGGTAATGAGGGCAATTTTTATTCCACGTTTCATTTTGTTGCTGGTTTATTGGTGAATGGAAAATAGGGTAGCGCCTAGTGCCCAAACAACCTTTTGTATTAATAACGCCAAAATGGCTGCAAATTTGCTATTTTTAAAGGCTTTTAGCAAATATTTAAAATTTTCTCAACAGTACAAAAAACATCCTTTAAGGGATGCTTTTACAGGATTAATTGCACAAAATAAAATCACTTTTTTTATTTTCGATTTCTTGTCTCATCTTTGTACAGTCTGGCTTCTGTTATCCGACACTGACATTAGGAATATTATGTTTACAAAGCATTCAAATTTTACGCTGATCGAATCCCAAAAAGACCTCGATCTATTTTATAGACAAAATCAGGGTATCGAATGGTTGTGTTTCGATACGGAATTTGTGGGAGAAAAACGCTACGTGACGAGCTTGTGCCTGTTGCAGGCAGCAACCGTGCATGGGAATTATCTGATCGATCCATTTGTGGTGGAAGATTTAAGTCCTTTTTTGGAATTTATTGAAAATGAGCGCATTGTAAAGGTGACACATGCAGGTGACAACGATTACCGTTTGCTGAATACCTTATATGACACTATTCCAAAGAACATTTTTGATACACAAATTGCGGCGGCATTTGCCGGGTACCGTTATCCGGTTTCTTTTCGCAAATTGGTGGAAGTCGAGTTGCGAATCAGTTTGAATAAAAGCTATGCTGTAACCGATTGGGAGGCGCGCCCTTTCACGCCTAAGCAATTAGATTATGCTCTGGAGGATGTGTTGCCGCTGCATGATCTGTGGGGTATTCTGGCAGAAAAACTGGAGCGCAATCATCGGCTGGACTGGGCGGTTGAAGAGTTTCGGCGTATGGAATCGCCCGATTATTATACTAAAGACCCCAATCAGGAGGCGCTGAGCAGTGACTTGATGAAATCACTAAATAAAAGGGAACAGATTTTTTTACTCCGACTACTCGATTGGCGGCGGCGTACAGCAGAGGAGAAAAATTACTCCAAAGAGATGATCTTGCCTGGCAAACTCATCAGTCAGATTGTGCGGGGTATGTCTGCCGGGCGCGACGCGCTGCTGCGAAATCGCCGACTGCCGGAAAAACTGATTCGTCAGTACATTGAATTGTTTGAACGATTTTACAAAGAACCAGCCACAGAAACAGAAAAAAAGATTTTACAGCAATTGCCGGCTGAAGAAAATGAAGACCCTTACGAGGAAATGTTGCAGGAAACATTATATTTGCTAGTTAAGTATAAGTGCTTGGAGAATGGAGTGTCGCCAACTTTAGCCTTGCCCCGAGCCGCCATTAAAAAAGTGCGGAATGGTGATGCCGGTTTGATGCAAAGTTTGGAAAATGGCTGGCGTAAACAATTATTTGGTGACGCGCTGGTAGAACGCATTTTGAATTTTGATAAGCTGGATATGAAAGTGTCAGAAACTACGATAGAATTGTTGATAGGGGAGTAGGAAAATATTGCGTCTGTTTCTCATAAAACCGTCAGCATTCAAATATTTCAATTTACAAAAAGCAATGCAGCATAAAGTACTGGAAGTCAAAAATCTAAGTGTATCTTTCCAAACTGACGAGCAGCTAGTGCAGGCGGTGGATGGCATTAGTTTCGACTTGTACCAAGAAGAAACCGTAGGCATTGTTGGTGAATCGGGCTCTGGTAAATCCGTGACGGCATTATCCGTGATGCGATTACTGTCAACACCACCGGCGCGAGTTGAAAATGGGGAGATTTTATTTCGTTCTAAACAGGGAGAGACTGTTGATTTGTTGCAATTGACTGAAAATCAACTGCAAAGATATAGAGGGAATGAACTGGCGATGATTTTTCAGGAGCCAATGACTTCCCTGAATCCGGTGTTTAAATGTGGTGACCAGGTCGCAGAGGTATTCCGGCTCCATCGCAAAATGGATGCCAAAACTGCCAAAGCTGCCACTCTTGAATTATTTACAAAAGTACAACTTCCTGATCCTCAATGTATTTATGAGGCTTATCCGCACCAGATTTCTGGCGGGCAGAAGCAGCGGGTGATGATTGCGATGGCAATGTCGTGCAATCCGAGCATTTTGTTAGCCGACGAGCCAACCACCGCCCTTGATGTATCGGTACAAAAGACCATTCTGGATTTGATGAACAACATAAAAAAGGAATTTCAAATGTCTATGTTGTTCATTACTCACGATTTAGGCGTGATTGCTGAAGTTGCCGACCGCGTGCTGGTAATGTATCAAGGTAAGATTGTGGAGCAGGGTAGGGTAGCTGATATTTTTCAAAATCCGCAACATTCTTACACCCAGGGTTTATTGGC
>JBKBWT010000028.1:0-21458 GCA_046314415.1 Saprospiraceae bacterium | reverse complement strand
AGATTTTTTGAGTCAAGCAAAAACCGATTTTGCAAAGGCAATTGAAGATTGGAAAGTAAAACCGCAGGAAACCGCTGCGCGATTGGAAAATTTGCAAGAGCAGCAGCCTTTGATTCAAGTACATCAGCTAAAGACTTGGTTTTCAGGCAAAAAGAATTTTTTAGGTAAAGCGATGGATTATGTGAAAGCAGTAGATGATGTAAGTTTTGAGGTGTATCCCGGTGAAACCCTGGGGTTGGTAGGGGAGTCCGGCTGTGGTAAAACAACTTTAGGGCGTTCAATTTTGCATTTGATTCAGCCGACTAGCGGCAGCGTCATTGTTGAAAATAAAAATCTTGAAACCCTTACACCCTTTGAACTACGCCATTTTCGCCGCGAAATGCAAATCATTTTCCAAGACCCGTATTCGGCTTTAAATCCTCGCCTCACGATTGGAAATGCTATCATGGAACCTATGCGCGTACACGGTGTAGGCACGAATGAGCGCGAGCGCCGCGACCGAACGATGGAATTGCTACAAACCGTAGGACTGGAAAGTCGGCATTTTCAGCGGTATCCGCACGAGTTTTCCGGTGGGCAGCGACAAAGAATTTGTATCGCCAGAGCTTTGGCATTGAATCCAAAATTTATTATTTGCGACGAAGCCGTCTCTGCCCTTGATGTGTCGGTACAGGCACAAGTGTTGAATTTATTGATGGAATTACGTGAAAGACAAAAACTTACGTATATATTTATTTCACACGATTTATCCGTTGTAAAACTAATGAGCGATCGGATGATGGTAATGAATGCGGGTAAAATTGTTGAATTCGGACCAGCCGATGCCATTTATGAAAATCCCCAATCAGAATATACCAGAAAGTTGATCGCGGCTATTCCCAATGGTTCAAGGTTTTTAGTTTAATGCTTGAAATTCAAGCGGTTCAATTTATCATTTAGCATGACATGATATTCCTCAGCCAAAATCTTTGTGGAAGTTATACTATTTTTATTAAATGCAGCTTCAGCCAATTGACATACCGTATAAAATCTTTCCTCCATTTTTTAGTTTTTGAATTTTCAAATTGTCACAAAATCAATGTATTAGCAAGCAATAGCAGAAAATTTTCAAAAAAAAGCGAAAATTTGCAACCTTTTGCAAGATTACCCCGTCTATGAAGTGGAAATAAATAATTTTAGTCTGAAAATCAGGTGATTTAGTCGCATATTACTAGCAATTTTGTAGAAAAGCGCGTAAATTTATGTGACCTAATTCAAAGTAAAAATCAAATGTCAGATGAGGAAAGTGACCACCCGTACTGTTGTAGTGATGCTGCTGGCGACAATGAGCCTAAGCTCCTACGTTTTCTTAAATACCGTTACACCGAAATCCTCAACCCCTGCTAATGATAAAGTAGAATCCGAGGCAAATGAGCTGAAGGCGCTGGAAAATGTAGATATCATGCTGCCCGATGTAATGCTGCTCAAGAAAATCTATGAAGTAGGAAAGCGGATTGTACCTGCCTCTTAACTTGCCAATTTCTTTTGCCAATAGCGTAGTAGCCCTGCTACGCTCATCCACGAGGGATTCGCATTTTCATATTGCAGCAGCTTTTCTTCGTCGGTTACGCCACTTGCCACCAATTCTTCCCGAACATATTGCATAAATAAAGGTGTAATTTCTTGAGGGCTTTTTTGTGCTTCAAAATAAGGCTTCATCCATTGGGCTCGATCTAAAAGCCTCATTTCCAGTGTGTTCAGATGATTTTCAACGTCATTAAACGCCCCATAATGCGTTAAATAAAGTGTCTTAACATTTAGTTTACGTATCAAGTTTAAAGATGTCTGCCAATCTTCAATGTTGATATCCGGCGGCGGACAAGGCGGTACTACCGTGCCACTGCCGATGCGCACGCCCGCAACATCGCCACATAATAATGCTTCGCCGATTTGCCAGGCAATATGATGCACGGCGTGCCCCGGCGTGTGCCAGCCAATGATTTCCACCCCACCAATATTAAAATTTTCACCATGTGATACCGTGTATAATTGTGTCTCCGGAATACCCTGCATATCGCCCCACAAATATTCCATTTTATCCTGATAAATCATTTTAGCCGAATTCCAGAGTTTTTCGGGATTGTGCAAATGCTTCTGTCCAAACGGATGCACATAAATGGTGGCGCCCGCTTGCGCAAATGCCCAGGCTGCTCCGGCATGATCTAAATGAATATGAGTAAGGAATACATGTTTTATATCTTGTATATGATATCCTTTTTCTGATAATAATTTTTCCAAGCGTTTAAAAGTAGAGTAGGGACCCGTCTCGATCAGGATGGGACCTTCGCTGGTTTCGATTAAAAATACTGCGATGGTATCAGCGTGATTTAAAAACTGTAGATCAAGTATTTGTATCATAGGAATATTGTTAATTTGTTATTGGTATATTGGTGTTTGAGTGTTATGGTTAATGATTTTTGGTCGTCAATTTAAGATAAAGTATAATAGCTGCCAACGCTGCGGTGATGCCATTCGCTAAAATCATGGGCATATTATGAATAAACAAGCCATAGGTGAACCATAGCAAGGTACCGGCAAAAATCATTAAAAATGTGCCGAGCGAAAGATCATGAGTAGAGCGTGTTTTAATGGTCTTGGCAGCTTGCGGTACATAGGCAGCCGTTGTAAGAAAAGCCGCTATGTAACCGGTTATTTCAATCCAGTTCATACAATGATTTTTGCTCAAAATAGTGTAATTTCTACACGAATAGAAAATTCTGTCAAATTTCTCCGAAAATTATTGTCTTTCATAAAAGGTTACGCCGGAAATTCCCGGTATAAGTGAAAAAGCTTATCTTTTGGGGTCGTTAGCCCCCAAGCCAATTTTATAAGCGGTGAAAATTTTATTATAATATTTTATATTTTAATAATGTTATAATCCCTTTATTTATAAAAGTACTTGTTTATTAGTATGTTATAAATTATAAAATCCTATATATTATATTTGTCGGCATTAAAATATTACAATAAACGCTACTAAAAATATCTAAAAACGGACAACCATGGAAACCTTAGAAATCATTATCGGCATGGTTTTTATTTACCTGTTGGTCAGCTTGCTGGCATCCATTATTCAGGAGTTATGGGCATCTTTGACCTCTTTACGAGGCAAAATGTTGCTCAAAGCCATTGCCAAACTGCTGGAAGTTGAAAACCAGTCAGCCGTTACCGGCGAATCCAAAGAAAAAGTATTTGCCGATTTTCGTAAAAAAATCGAGAACAGTAAGATTTACCAGAAATATAGCGACCGCTATCTGGGATTAAAACAATTGCCATCGTATCTGTCAGCAGATCAGGTTACTGCACTCATCAAGGAATTGATGGAAAAAGACATGCAGTTGCCCGCGACGCCGCCAACGGAAGGGGAACGAAGCCTCACCTTCGTACCGCAAACAACGACTCAACCCGCCATGTTGGCAAATATTCAACAAGATGAACTACGTAAGCAATTGAATATCATTTATCAAGGTAGCCCGGCGGTACCTTTACCCGGCGAACGAACTATTGTGGATGGACCCGAAACCAAAGCGCAGGAAGACTTGGTGGCAAAAGCGAAAAGGGCTTTTCAACAGCAATATGATGAAATAATGGACCGAGCGACCGACTGGTACAAACGGGGCATTCAGTGGAGCCTGATTACCATCGGCTTATTATTGGCGGCGGCTTTTGATGCAGATACTTTTAAAATTTATAGTAACCTCACCCGTTACCCCGATGACCGGGCGGCGCTTTTGCAATTGGCGCAGGATTTTGTGGAGGAAGATCGGGTAGTGGTGTACACGGCACCGCTGGATTCTACCCAACTTGATCCTTATGCTGAGCCCACGGATCGACCGGCAGAATTAAGACAAGTAGTGGACTCTCTGATTCTCAATGAGATACGCAATGTGCCGTCGCCACTAGGATTAGGCTGGCAGGGAATGCCCCAAGGCGCGCAGGGTTGGGGTATTAAGATCCTGGGTTGGATTGTCACCGCGCTGGCGGTATCACTGGGCGCGCCATTTTGGTTCGATTTGTTGAAAAAACTGATACAGGTACGCAATGCCGGCAATCGCCCGCAAACTGCCACCGAGAAAAGAAAAGAAGAACAAGAGCCGTAATTAACAGAAAGTCAGACGGTTTTAAATCGTCTGACTTTTAATATTATATTACAGCTTAAAAATTGCAATGGATTTACCTTTGTAATTAGCGACGTATAATTTGTCCTTATAAATATATACATCAACCGGCTTGTCCAGATGTTCTTTGATAAGATGCTTTAGCTCACCTTCAGGGGTGTAAGTCAGTACCCGATTATTTTCAAAATCGGTCACAACTAAATGATTATCAGCTACAAATAAACCAGTCGCAGCATTCATTTTTTCAGCTTCACCGATGACTTTCAGCACTTTGCCATTTTCATCAAACACCTGCACACGGTGGTTGTAAGCATCTGCCACATATAATTGATTATTCATCCATTGCACATCTGTCGGGTAATTCAATTCACCGGGCTGGCTGCCTTTCTTCCCAAAAGTTTTATTATTGCCATCTTTTTGTAATATGATACGACCATTATAAAAATCTGCTACGGCAACTAAATTTTCCGCCACTTCTACACCCGCCGGGGCATCGGGTTCTTCGGGTATTCCAATAAAACTCATATTACCGTTTTTTAAAGTACGAATCGTATCGGAACTGTATTCGGGAAAATATAAGGTGTTTTCGTAATAACCCAGGTGCATCGGGCGCTGCAGATCATCATAACTTTCCAAAATCTGACCACTAAAGTCGGTTTTTACAATGCGATTATGATCGCTATCAGCAATCCAAATGCCGTTTTCGGTGACCACCAAACCGACCGGCGAAATCCCGTCGAGCGAGATATTTTTCTCATAAACCCACTCATAACGAGGTACTTGCGCACAGCCAGCCAACAGCAGCGACGCCATCAGAAAGAATATATATTTCATTTCTTTATTTATAATTTTGATAAGGAATAGTAAAAAATGAGAAATATGAAATGTGAGATTTGAAATTATACCATTTTCCCGAATGGATGCCCTTGGCAAAATTGATAATGGCACATTTAATATTGCTGAATAACCTGATTTTCAGGTGTTTAATGATTTATATTTACACTTTCTCATTTCACATTTCAAATTTCTCATTTACTTTTTATTTACTGCTTTTGCGATCATAATGGCAGCAGCCCGGCAGATTGTCATAAACCGACTTGTCGGCGCTGGCTTTTTCGGTATCATGTCCCACTGCCGCCATTTTTTTATGAATATCATCGAGCGATACTTTTTTAGCATCAAATTTCACCGTCAGCATTTTGCTTTCCACTTTCCAATCGGCAAAAGCCACGCCATCCAGCGATTTTGCTGCTTTTTCAATACGGGCTTCGCACATCGTGCAATTGCCATATACTTTAAAAGTTTCTGTTTTGTTACCGGCGGAAGCAGTTGTTTGCTTGCCCGCTGAAGTTTCTACTTTGCCATTGGCACGCTCAATCGTGATCTCTTTTGCGGTATAACCTGCCTTATCTACTTGACTATCAATCTTTTCAATAGTTAAATTTTTCGTAGCATCAGCCGTAAACGTCATCAATCCCGTCTCAATTTCAATCTTGATATTCTTCACGCCATCCACTTCCTTAAACTTTTTCTCCAAGCCATAGGCGCAGAACGGGCAACCCAAACCTTCCACTTTTACGGTGAAATTATCCTTTTGTGCCGAAGCAACTACCGATGCAAATAATGCAAAAGCAAGAATTATGATGTTTTTCATGATAATTAAAGTTTATTTAGTTTAAAAAATAATAAAGTTTGTATTAATTATAATAATTTTAAAAGATAAATCTAAAACCGCTTAATACATTCACTTTACGTGCCATGTGTTCGGGCATTTCCTGCGAGAGCGGGACTTGCACCGAAAAGTCAATCGTCCATTGTTTGATAGCATACTGAATACCTTGGGCAAAGTAAATGCCATACTGCGCGCCATAATCATGAATCCCATTATGTAAAAATCCGGTCATGTAAACGCCTTCATATTCAAAATAAAGATTCAATTGATTAACCGGATAGGTCGGTTTTAGCAGTGGCAAACCAAAGCCCAGCTTGGCTTCCAGCATATTCGGCATGATTTCGCCGTTATTCTCCGGATTTTTTTCGGCGTAAATAAAAGTATAACCTAATTCGCCTTGTAAGCCATATTTCAAGCTTTCGATGCCGCCCACTACCGCAAAGTTGGTTTGCCAGGCACCCAAACCAAGGTCGAATGTGCGGAAGTTTTTACCTGTGGGAAATACTTGTCGGGCGCGGGTAGCCATGCGAAAGGTTCTGCCTACGGCATCTTTGCGCAGGAATTGATATTTCGCCTCAATGGCGAGATCGCCCAGACTAATCCGGTTTTCTAATTGCTCCTGAAAAACAACGGAGGGCATGAAGGATAGCTCGAAATTATCACTAAAATCATGATGAAACATAACAGGAATGTAAGTAAATCGGAGCATTTCATTTGCCCGGTGCTGCACGCTGGTCATAATGGCGCTTCGCCCTGCACCCATCATAATAGGCTTATCCGTCATAATAGGCGGACCTTGTGCCTGCAAGACTTGACTTGCTGACCAGCAAATCAGTAATAAAATAACATACTTTTTCATAAGAGAAGCATTCACATTTTATAATAAAATAGGGTTTTATTTACAAACGAATGTAAAATAATGTGAATGGCTTAACACAGGAAAGATTGAACCCAGATGTAAATAGCGGTATTAATGGGTGGCGGTGGGCGATAGTTGAGCCACTGCACCGTTTGAAGAGATGTCGCCAGGATTTCAGCGACAGGCAATACAGGCAACGTTGCTATTATATCGAGGTTAAAATTATGATGTAAGACGTGATCGGTTAAATCAGAAGAAATCTTGAGGTAGTCAACCCGATCCTGGCAGCATTTTTTGCGTTGAATACCGTTTTTATGATCCGAATTTTTAGCACAAGTTTTTTGTACCGGTTGACAAGTGGCTGCTTTGGTGAATAGCGACACATCCTTTACCCGATCCATGCAATAATGCCGGAACAATGGCGCGCCCGTTGAACTGACGAACACCAATAATGCCAAGGTAATATGTGCGATTCGTAATAACATGCGCTGCAAAGATATTATAAAAAAGTAAAGCTTTTTTGATTTTAAGTTTTAAATAACAATCTTGAAATAGTGTTGAATCAGATGTCACAAAATTGAAGCAAAAGCAAGAAAGAAGGTTTATAATATTTTGGAAAAATTGTATAAAATTTCCCGAAAAAAGTGAGGGCGACTCCCCTACGAAGCCACCCTCCTCAACTTGTTATTAGCGAGCTTGTTCCGGTTGGAACTATTCTTCCGCCATGAATGGATAGCGATAATCCGTTGGCGATACAAAATTTTCTTTAATCGTACGCGGCGACACCCAGCGAATCAGATTGAGCAGAGAGCCGGCTTTATCATTGGTACCGGAGCCCCGTGCGCCGCCGAATGGCTGTTGACCAACCACTGCGCCCGTGGGTTTGTCGTTGATATAGAAATTTCCTGCCGAATGTCGTAATTTTTCTGTTGCCAATGCAATAATCGAGCGATCTTTTGCAAAAATCGCGCCGGTTAAAGCATAAGGCGAGGTTTTATCCAGTAATTCCAGCGTTTTTTCAAAATCTTTGCCTTCGTACACATAAATGGTGAGTACCGGACCAAAAATTTCTTCACACATGGTTCGGTAATTTGGGTCCTTTACTACAATCACCGTTGGTTCAATAAAATACCCATTTGATTTATCATAATTACCACCGAGGATAATTTCGGTATCGGGATTTTCCTTGGCTTCTGCAATATAACTGGTAATTTTATCAAAAGCCCGCTCATCAATTACGGCATTAATAAAATTGGTAAAGTCTTCCGGTGAACCCATTTTAAATGAATGCACCTGCTCAGTCAAGGTCTTTTTTACTTCATCCCAGATTTCACTTGGGATATAGGCACGTGACGCTGCCGAACATTTTTGTCCTTGGAACTCAAAAGCACCGCGCGACAAGGCGGTTGCTACTGCCGCCGGATTGGCAGAAGGATGCGCAATCACAAAATCTTTACCACCCGTTTCGCCCACGATGCGTGGGTAAGAACGATACTTAGCAATATTATTACCAATGGTTTTCCATAGATTTTGGAAAACGCCGGTACTGCCGGTGAAATGTAAGCCACCAAAATCGGGATGATTAAAAATCACTTCTCCCGCTGTTGGTCCATCTACAAAAACCAAATTAATTACACCTGCGGGTAAACCTGCCTCTTCCAGAATTTCCATAATTACGGCAGCCGAATAAATTTGCGTTTCAGCCGGTTTCCACACTACGGTATTGCCCATCAATGCTGGCGCACCAGGCAGGTTGCCACCAATTGAGGTGAAGTTGAAGGGTGTTAATGCAAATACGAATCCTTCTAAAGCTCTGTATTCCAGGCGATTCCAGGTTTGCGGCGGACTAAAGGGCTGTTGGCTGTACAGCTGTGCCATATACTCCACATTGAAGCGATAAAAATCGCATAATTCCGCTACCGCATCAATTTCTGACTGGAAGATGTTTTTGGACTGCCCGAGCATGGTTGCAGCATTCATTTTTTGGCGGTAAGGACCTGCCAATAAATCGGCAGCTTTCAGAAAAATAGCCGCTCGGTCTTGCCAGGACATATTTTCCCATGCCGGTTTTGCCTGCATAGCCGCATCAATTGCCTGCCGGACGTGTTCGGCGGTGCCTCGGCTATGATAACCCAGGGTATGTTGAATATCGTGGGGCGGATGAATACGAACTTTATCTTCGGTGATAACGTGCTTCCCACCAATGTACATCGGTATCAGTTGTTCCTGGGATTTCATTGCTTGGATTGCCGATTTCAGCGCAGCTCTTTCGGGCGATCCTGGTCGGTATTCGAGCACCCGCTCATTGACTGCTTTGGGCAATTCAAAAAAAGCATTTGCCATTGGTCTTATTTTTTTTGGTTAACGCGTGCAAAGCTACAACTTTTTTAATATGGTGATATGACCAGGTGCTAATTTACACTTCGAGACCAGATCAGTGATATAAGAATAAGATTGTTTATTGATTCTAAAGGGGATATCGATTTGTGTCATATAATTAAATAGTTGATATGATATTTTTCAATAATTGCAAAAATTATTTCTTAAAAAAAGGAGTTATATTTTTTGAAATATTCAAAAATTGCTGCATCTTTGCTTCACATTTCCACCGAGTACGGTGCTTTACTACCCAAACAAATTCAAACAGGCTAATATAGCCTAACATCTCCATTGATCAGCTTTAATTAGCTAGACACAAAATCTGTTTTAATTCAATTCACATTTGTTTTAGTTCCCAAGAGCTACATTACAAAACCACGCATTACATCCAATCAACGCCGAAACCCGATTTACACAGGGTTATTCCAACAGAATAACCCAAAATATTAAATTTTTTTCAAACCCTTTCACAGAAGGCGAGTTTACACCTAGCGCAACATTTTAGGAGTAGAAATAGCAATTTATTTCTGCCAACATCTAAGCTATTGAGTTGTAATACTGATAAGGTACTTATCAATAGCTAGTAATTCAGCACCTTCACCTGAGTGGCGCCGCTCTTGTGAATGGTGACGAAAAACACTTTGCCGTATTCATCGTCGCTCAAGGCTGCGAAGCGCTCTTTTTGCAAGAGTAAATTCGTGAGTGTTGGCGTGGTGTTAGAATGTCCGGCTATTAAAATGGTTTTGCCCCATTTATTGCGAATGGAGTCAGCAAAACCTTTCAAATCATTGGTTTTATAAGTGGCGACCTCTTTCTTTTGCAATTGTGCCAAAGGTGCAATCGTACCTTGAGTGCGTTTGAATGGTGTGGAATAAAATTCATCGACATTTATGTCTTTCAATAACATAGCCAATCGTTTGGCACGTTCTTGTCCGGCAGGAGCAAGTTCGGTATCCGGGTCGGCGGTCGCCTTTTCACCGTGGCGTACCAGAATAATGGTGACAAATTCAGTAGAATCAGCAAGTGTAAGATTAGTGCCTGCAAAGCTTGTAAAGCTGCTTAGCACAGCAATCAGGAGTGGTATTAAAGTTTTCATAGTTATGATTTTTTAAATAAGAAGAGCTTTCGTTAGGAGTAAACGAAAGCCCTGCAAGTTATATTTTTTGTCATTAAAACGCTACAGTTCTCTTAAAACTTCGCGGGAAATAACGAGTTTCTGAATTTCGGAAGTGCCTTCGCCAATAGTACAAAGCTTGGCATCCCGATAGAATTTTTCAACCGGAAAATCTTTGGTGTACCCATATCCGCCATGTACTTGTACCGCATCCGTCGAAATTTGTACGGCAATTTCCGAGGCATAATATTTCGCCATAGCCGAGACTTTGGTGGCTTTTTCACCGCGGTTTTTCAGATCGCCAGCCTTGCGCGTGAGCAATTCTGCTGCCTCGACTTTCACGGCCATATCTGCCAGTTTAAAGCTGATGCCTTGGAAATGAGCAATAGGCTGACCAAATTGCTGGCGTTCTTGTGCATATTTTACGGCGGCTTCATAAGCGCCTTTGGCAATACCGAGTGATAAAGCCGCAATGGAAATGCGACCACCATCTAGAATTTTCATCGCCTGAATAAAACCATCACCTACCTCACCCAGAATCTGGTCTTGATGTACCCGGCAGTTGTCAAAAATCATTTCTGCAGTTTCGGAGGCACGCATGCCTAATTTGTTCTCCTTTTTACCTGCGTGAAAACCTGGTGTACCCCGCTCTACGACAAAAGCAGTCATTCCGTGACTGTCGAGTAAGTCTCCGGTACGTGCAATAACGACTGCTACATTTCCCGATTTCCCATGCGTGATCCAGTTTTTAGTACCATTAAGTACATAATAATCGCCATCTTTTTCAGCTGTACACTGCATACGCATGGCATCACTGCCAGTATTTGGCTCGGTCAAGCCCCAGGCACCGATCCACTCGCCGCTGGCTAGTTTGGGGAGGTATTTCGCTTTCAGTGATTCATTGGCGAATTGTAAGATGTGATTGGTACACAAAGAATTATGTGCAGCAACTGACAATCCGATGGCACCACATACTTTAGCAATTTCTTCTATAACAGTAATATAAGCTTGATAATCCAACCCTGCTCCACCATATTCTTCGGGTACAAGTACGCCTAGAAATCCATACTCACCCATTCGGTGAAAGAGATCAATGGGAAAATGCTGTGCTTCATCCCATTCCATTACATGGGGGCGGATGTAGGTCTCGGCAAAATCGCGGGCGCTTTCGCGAATGAGATGCAGATTGTCAATACCTGCGCCGGTAGTTGCAACGTTCATGCGTTCGAAGTTTTGTTGTAATGCTTCGTGTAAATAATACTATTTTCAATTGATAATGGCGTATTGATGATTAATTAAACTGCTGATTTTTAATAGTTTAATGTTTTCTTATTTACGCCTTCTCATTTCAAATTTAGTATAAATACGAAGCGATTGAGTTCTGGTTTCAAAAATACGGCTGAAGCGGGCAAATTAGCGTATGTAATAATGAAAAATTTGTCCGATCAATTGCTTATACAATTTTTCGGCAGCAAAATTGTTTAAACTTTATTGAAAAAAGCAGAATATTACTTTTGTTTTAGTTCATTTGACAGCCGCAGCGCAGCAGTAGAATCTGCAAAGCCCAGTGCATAGCGCATCTTTTTATAAATATCCGTATTTTCGTAAATACCACTGAATAACTGTGCGGATGGTCCGTAAGCAAAAACAGGTATCAAGGCTGCCGTATGTCCATTTGTAGTAAAAGCCGTCTTTAGGCGATTCATTTTTGATCCTTCCGTGATAGAAAAGCCGCCTGTTTCGTGGTCACCGGTAACGATCACCAGTGTATTGCCGCGTTTGTGTGCAAACTCGAGTACTATTTCAATGGCTTTGTAAAAATCCAGCATTTCTTCAATCAAAATATCCCCTTTTCGGGCATGTCCAGCCCAGTCGATTTGGGAGCCTTCCACCATCAGGAAAAAGCCTTTATCACTACGCTGCTCTAAGAAAGGCAGCGCCTGCTTTACCGCATAAGGTAAATAATCTCTACCGGCGGGTGCGGGAAGGGGGTCCGTATCGGCAGTGAAATAGGCAAAATTTTGTTTGGGATTCAATCCTAATTGAGTGAGTTCCGCTTTCATGTAGTCAGACACAAAATAGCCTTTGCGTTCCAACTCCTCATATAAATTGCGATTGTCAATATCCCGCCGATCAAAATAGCGTTTACCGCCGCCAATTATCAAATCGATATCGGTTTTCAGAAAATCTGCAGCAATTTCTTCATTGAGTACCCGTATCTGCTGATGGGCTATAAAAGAAGCAGGTGTAGCGTGAACAATCGTAGAGGTGACCACCATACCCGTAGCAAGTCCATTGCGCTCCGATTCTTCAAGGATAGTAGTGCAGGGAATTGTATCGGCGTTCAACCCTATTGCTCCGTTGTAAGTTTTCACACCACAGGCAAAAGCGGTAGCGCCTGCCGCCGAGTCAGTAATTAAATCATCGAAAGAATAGGATTTGTGGAAACCAACAACGGGAAATTTTTCGAGTGCCAACCGATTATTGTTGCTATACAAACCGGCAGTAATTTGGCTGACTCCCATGCCGTCGCCGATCATCAGAATAATATTTTTGGGCTTTTGATCCTGTACAGAGAGGGGGAGTGCCCGATGCTCCGTTTCGGTAGAAGTAGTTTTGCATGAAACCACTAAAATCAGTAGGATTGCCCAGTAGATTACCTTGCTGTGAGGCATTGCTATTGCTTGTGTTTTATAAGTCGCTTAAAATGAAAAATCACCTATGGAAAAACGAAGCAGAGACCATCTTTTCTTTATAAAATACAAATAAGGCAAAATAAAATATTGTTAACACTTATTTTAACTCAATAAATTGAAATTTTATTTGGATTGCCTTAACTTTGTAGCGCTTTGTAATAAAAGATTCGTCAAAAATACGCTTTTACCTTCATTCTCACAAAGTTAAAAAATAAGAAAGAAGCAACTTTTGCATTTTGCTCGAATCTTTACCAATATCCATCGAAAAAAATGGAAGCAAAGCCTGACTTATTGCAATTTTGTAATCAAATGAAATCGCCATGACATTCCACATTCGACTGTTACTTATTGTTGCTTTTGGCTTCAACGTATTGACTACCATAAAAGTTGTTGCTGCCCCCAGAATAACCAACGATCCTTTGGCAAAAACTCAAAAAAGCATTTTTGAAATTTTGTCAAATAAAGAAGTGGTAGAAATTACAATTACAACTGATCTCACCAATCTTATTGAAAACCGCCGTACGGAAGAATATAGTCCAGCAACTTTTACACACCTGAACGAACAAGGGGAAACTGTAACCCGCGATATTGAACTGCAACCACGGGGTAAATTCCGCCGTCGGGTGTGTGATTTTCCGCCGGTGCGTCTCAAATTTGCCAAAAAAGATCTGGAAAGTGAGGGCTTGAATTCAGCATTTAATAAAATTAAATTGGTAACGCATTGTATTGATGATAAAAACATTGGTAATGACAACCTGCTGAAAGAATACCTGATTTATGAATTGTATGGTAAACTAACGCCAAATACCTATCGGGCTCAACTGGTGAAAGTTACCTATGTGGATTCGCAAGGGAAAGTAAGTAAATTAAAGCGCTACGGTATCCTACTGGAAGATACGGATGAAATGGCTGAACGCTTGGGAGGAAAGGAGGTAGATATCATGAACACCAGCCGGGATTCTATTTCTGCCAAGGATGAAGCCTTGATGGCGATGTTTCAGTATATGATTGCTAATGCTGACTGGACTACCGAAATGCTGCGCAATGTAAAGTTGATCATGCCCAAAGGCAGTGCCAAAGCGATTCCGGTACCCTATGACTTTGATTTCTCTGGTCTGGTGAATGCTTCTTATGCCATTCCGCAGGGCGATAAAGGCATCCTTACCATGCGCGATCGTATTTATTTTGGCGCTTTCAAAGAAGAGGCACTGCTGCGGCAAACGGTAGCACATTTTTTGCAGCAAAAGGAAACATTATTGCAGACCGTCAAAAGTTTTAAGTTATTAAATGCTGAAAGCCGGGAAGATGTAGCCAATTACTTGCAAAGCTTTTATAATGCAATAGAGCCTGCCTATGCGGATACGACCATTAATATGGTGTCTTTCCTGACGATGCGCAATGCTACCATAGATGCGTGGAAACAAGCCCAACTGGTACCGCCATTGGGCAGTGCAAATAAATAAGAATGATTCAAGGGTTTCAATTATGGAATTTGAAACCCTTGAAATTATATTAATACTTATACTTATCTTTCCATTGTTGCTGTAATCGCTCGCGTATTTTTGCCTCACTTGCATTTGCCTGAGGATCAAAGAGTTTGGTGCCGCTTACTTCTGATGGTAAAAACTCTTGCTCAATAAAGTTGCCACTAAAATCGTGGGCGTAGCGATAATCCTTACTGTAATCGAGTTCCTGCATCAATTTGGTGGGAGCATTGCGCAAATGCAGGGGCACGGGCAATCCGCCGGTACGTTGCACGAGTTCTTGGGCTTTATTGATTGCCTGGTACGCCGAATTGCTTTTGGGGGATGTTGCCAAATAAATAACTGCTTCAGACAGGATAATGCGCGACTCTGGAAATCCCACTGCTTGTACCGCCTGAAATGCAGTAGTTGCCATCAACAGGGCATTGGGATTGGCTAAACCAATGTCTTCTGCGGCAGAAATTATGATACGTCGGGCAATGAATTTTACATCCTCGCCCCCTTCAATCATTCTTGCCAGCCAATAGACCGCTGCATTTGGGTCGCTGCCGCGAATAGATTTTATAAAAGCCGAAGCTACATCATAATGTTGTTCGCCACCTTTATCATAATTGGCAATATTTTGTTGAATTTTGTTGGTAACAACATCATTATTAATGATAAATAATTCCGCTTCTTTTACATCATTTGTAACGATTTCTAAAATATTATATAATTTCCGGGCATCGCCGCCGGAGTAGCGCAGCAGTGCATCATATTCTTGTATTTCAATATTTTTAGTACTCAGATACTCATCTTTTTCTAACGCCTGGTGCAATAATTGAATCAAATCGTCTTTATTAAGCGATTGTAAAACATATACCTGACAGCGGGAGAGTAATGCCGGAATCACTTCAAAAGACGGATTTTCGGTGGTAGCACCGATCAGGGTCACGACGCCTTCTTCTACCGCACCCAGCAATGAGTCTTGTTGTGATTTATTAAACCGGTGAATTTCGTCAATAAATAAAATTGGGCGCGGTGCCGTGAAAAAGCGTTGGCTTCGCGCTTTCTCCAGAGTGTCGCGCACATCTTTTACACCGGAATGAACGGCGCTCAAAGTATAAAAAGGTCGTTCCAATTGATTGGAAATGATTTTTGCAAGTGTTGTTTTGCCTACACCGGGCGGTCCCCACAAAATAAAGGATGGCAGCTTGCCTGACTCCACTGCTTTGCGCAAAACGCCATTCTGCCCCACCAAGTGTTGCTGCCCGACGTACTCCTCAAAGCTCATGGGGCGCATTCTTTCTGCTAATGGTTTCATGTTTATTTACTTAAATATTAAAACCTGTAGTAATTTTATACAAGGCGTTACCCTGATTCAACTCATTGAACCAATATAACAGATTTCGTTTCAAACTTTTTCTCATAGCAGAATTTTTTAAATGAACAGAAAAAATATTTTTGTCTGAATGACGATAAAATACAATTCTACAGGTATTTTTGATGCGATATACGTATCTTTGTTCCACACACACAATCCAGGAAAATCCTTTACATTCACATCAATCTGCTTATTTCGCCTAGTTTTGCCAAGGAGCGTTGAGGGCTAATTTATTGGTATTATGAGAAAACTTGATTGGTATGCTCACAAGATCAACACCAGTGACGGGAACATTACTTGACAATTCCCGTACGCTGTTAAGAGACTTCCGCGCTACCCCAAGCGTACAGGCATTTTACATTGATGCTACCCGGCTTACGATGCTTATCAGTAAGGCGGGCATCCGTTTTACGTTTGCGCCCTTGAGTTTTCAAACACTTTCGGGAGAAACCGTGTATGGTGAAGTGCAAATTTTATTGGAAGAGGTGTTTCACAAAGAAGATATTATTTTGTCCAACCGATTAACAACTTCCGAAGACCGACTGCTTGAAACCGGCGGTCAATTCAGTATTCACGCATTTCAGGAAGGGGTTCCTTTGCAATTAGCCATTCCGATTGGGGTAGAAATGCCCATACTGCCTCGTTTTTCGCATACGCTTTCGATGCGTTTATTTGTAGGAAGTTTGTCGAGTACCCTGACTTCTGTTGCCGGAAAAGTGTTTGACTGGAAAATGGTGGTTGATAAATATTTGAAAGTCAATAAAATATCCAAAAAGAAATATTTTTATTTTTATATCACCGAGTTAAATTGGTTTGCCTGTAGTACCTTTTACGCCAAAAGAACACCCCGAACGATGGTGAGTGCCCGCTGTAGCTCACCGATAGAAGACCTGGATGAACTGGCTGCTTATCTGGTTTTTAATGAATTGAATTCGGTGACGCGCATGTATCCGAACGGGAATCGCTTTACGGGGGTTAATATTCCTGCCAATCAGGCTGCTTCGATTATAATGATCGGTTGCCGACAAGGGGAGTGGTTCTACGGCTCGCATAAAATGGACAAAACGTCGAGTCAGCAAGTCACGGTTAAATTAGAGCCGGTGATCGAAACCCAATTACTGGAATATTTGCATCGTTTATAAAAATAATCGTTTTCTTTTTTGAAAATCCAAGCATTGTTTGCTATTTTTCGCAAAATCCAAATTTAAAACGGATTTTTTCTTTTTTAATTGAACTTCGTACTTTAATCTTTACAACGTTAAGTTTATGGCAAAAACAATGCAGTGGTTCCTTGACAAATATGGCGAAAGCCACCAAAACGCCACCAATAAGCTCATCCATTGGGTGTGTGTGCCAAGCATCATGTTCAGTTTGTTTGGGCTCATTTTTTCCATTCCATTTCCCTTTGCCGAGAAAGGGTTGTTTACCAATTGGGCAGCCTTGTTGCTCTTGTTGGCACTGCTGTATTATCTGCGCTTATCTTTTACCATGTTTCTTGGCTTTGTACTCATTGGAGGTTTAATGCTGTGGGGGAACAATGCCATCTATGAGGCAGTGGGTAGAAGCAGTGGTCAATTAGCGCTTATTTCCATTATTATATTTGCCGTTGCCTGGGTGGGACAATTCATCGGACACAAGATAGAAGGTAAAAAGCCGTCTTTCCTTGAAGATGTGCAGTTTTTATTAATTGGACCCGCATGGTTGCTGCATTTTATTTATCAGAAAGTCGGCATCCGCTATTAATTTTTTATACTTAAATACGATACTTCAAAAAATTAATAGTCGGTTATTGACGTTTTTCCAAACGTCGGTAATCGGCTATTCTATTTCTATTTGTACCTTTAGGCATAAACAAAAATAATCACCCATGCAAAATAAAAATACTTCATATCATCCTGAATCTTACTGGTCAGAAGTAGCGCAGCGTATTGACAGTCGCGGCGAGCGCAATGTTATTGCCGGAGATGATGAACCTTATTATCATTATAAGCGACAGCGTTTTCTGGAATTGTTGAATGGATTGGCTTTTGATGGAAAGAGTGTGCTGGAGTTAGGGAGTGGACCCGGCGGTAATTTGCACGAAATTCATAAACATCAACCGGCGCGGCTCGTAGGTGCTGATATTTCAGCAAATATGATTCAGCTGGCCCGGAAAAACCTCGGCGTAAAAAATGATATTGAACTTGTAAAGATTGATGGCGAACGTTTGCCTTTTGCCGATCAGGAGTTCGACCTGGCGTTTACGGCAACGGTGTTACAACACAATACCGACGAGGCAATGATGCAGAAAATCCTGTTTGAATTGTGCCGTGTCACCGCACGCGAGTTGGTATTATTTGAACAAATCAACCAAACCATCAGCGGTGACGAACTGATGAAAGGGCGTCCGGTCGCTTATTACGAGCAGTTATGTAATGAAAAAGGCTTTATTTTAAAAGACGTCGAATTTATTAATATTAATATTAGCTATTATGTGTGTGGCGCAATCCGCAAAGGATTGAATCCGGCAAAACGCAAAGAAGGTGAGCCCTTGAGTGGCATTTCACTTTTTTTAGAAAATACGCTGTTGCCCGTTACCAAACGGCTGGATCGGGTTTTTAAAGCCGAAAAAGATTTAGCCCGATTGATTTTTCATCGAAAAGCTTGAAATTAGGGCAATTTCCATTAAATTTGTCAACAGAATAGCATCCACTCTATTTATCTGAGCGCTCCTTCGACTGCTTCGTCGGAAGTATTATAATCATTATACCTGCCTTATCATGAATCAGTAAATAAAGCACACTATTATTACATGCATTTAGGTTAAATTTAGTAAAAAGTATGAGCAAACACACACTTTGGTGCTTCTTATTGCTATTGTTGACTGATCAGATGGCGGCACAAAACTGGCAGCCCCTGATAGAGCTGGGCGGCCTCAACCCTTATCCTTTCTGCAATTCGGTGCAAAATGGCATTGCCCAGATTCCGCCTGCGGCGGTGAATTCTGATGACTATCGCACCCGGCTTGTGCTCAATGATACTTTTTATGTGGGTAACCAATTTGCGATTGAGGCGCGCATTTTAAATGCGGAAGCCAATGGCGGCATCAATGCGTTTGATCCGGGTATGTATATAGAAGGCTGTTCTATTGATTTTGGAGCTTCGCTGATGGGCGATATGCGGGCGCTGTCGTTTACCTCGATTTACGCGGGTACGCGCGGGCGAACGGATATTGTCAACTTTGTGCAGGATTTTTCCTTCTGGCGCGTGCTGCGTTATGAAATCCGCAATAATAATTTTTCCGTGCGCCTCGACGGCGTATTGTTATTTACTTTGCCTTATACCGGTGAAATAAATTTTATCGAGCAAATAATGGTGCGCTTCAAAGGTTCAGGTTTATTGGACTGGGTAAAATTATACGACCGTAATAATCAGCAAATCTGGATGGAAGATTTTACAGATTGTAATAATTCCACACCGGCGCCATCTTTGGCATTTAGTTTAGATTTTCAATTGAGTAATGATACCAGCGTTTGCCGGGGCGAGCCCGTACAACTGCGTGCGCAAGCCCTAGCCGGTGCGACTTTTAGCTGGTCGGGTCCCAGTGGTTTTACGTCCAATCAAGCCAGCGTTTTATTAAATTCTGTCAATCCCAAGGATACCGGATATTATAAAGTCGCGGTTAATTATAAAAACTGTATCACAATTAGTGATAGTATTTATGTTGGACTAAATAACTTGAGCTTTCCAAGTGTCGGATTTTTAGGAAATGATACCACCCTTTGTCTCGGCGATTCGCTGGTGCTGGGGCAAACTTATCCTTGCGCGCGTTATCGCTGGCAAAATGGCTCAACCAATGCTACACAAATTGTAAATAAAGCAGGATTATATATTGCTACAATAGAAATTGATAACCAGACTTTTACCGATAGCATTCAAATAGAATATTATAATCTCCCTGAAATAAATCTGGGAAATGATACCATCCTATGTAATGGCGTGATCTTGACTTTAAACGCCACGTTGGCAACCGCCGCCACTTATCGCTGGCAGGATGGAGCAACCACGGCTACTTATAATGTTCAAACCGCCGGATTATATCATGTAATGCTTACCGATGTTTGTGGCAGGACGACGACCGATTCGATTTACATCGATTATTATAAAATTTTAAAACCATTACAACTTGGGAATGATACGACGCTTTGTTCGGGACAAACTTTAATCTTGAGTGTGCAGGATAGCGCCGCCATTCGTTACCAATGGCAGGATGGTAGTAATAACGCCAATTTTTTAGTAAATAACGCCGGCATTTATGCCGTTACATTAACAGATAATTGCAATAATAATTTAACTGATTCTATTGATATTCAATACTTTGAATTGGTAAAACCATTTAGTTTAGGAAAAGATACCATATTATGTCCCGGAGAAACATTATTATTACAAGTAACCGATCCTGCTGCTATTCGCTATCAATGGCAGGATGGAAGTACTACATCGAATTTTAATGTACAACGTGCTGGAAATTATACGGTTACAATTACCGATGCCTGTGGTAATCAATTCAGCGATTCGATTCAGGTACAATATCATAAAGTGCTAAATAATCTGGAGTTGGGTCGCGATACGATGTTATGTCCCGGACAAACTTTATTACTCAATGCTTTTGATAGTGCGGCGGTGATTTATCGCTGGCAGGATGGCAGCCGAAATCCGACTTATTTAGTCAATCGCGCCGGAAGTTACATTGTTTACATGGCGGATAATTGTGGTAATACGAGTACAGATATTATACGCGTAGGCTATTTTGATGTAATAACTGCGGTCAATATTGGACGCGATACGACTTTATGTCCGGGTGAAACCTTGTTATTAAATGCGACTGATCCTGCCGCAAAATTTTACCGTTGGCAGAATGGTAGTACGCAACCTACGCTTACAGCCTCACAACCAGGTGTTTATACAGTACAAGTAACGGATAATTGTGGGAATACCTTGAGTGATGCCATTGAAATAAAATATTTTCCGGTATTAACAAAATTGGATTTAGGTAGAGATACGTCTTTATGTCCCGGGACTTCTATTCAATTGAATGCGGCAGATCCGGCAGCAATCCGTTATCGTTGGCAAGATGGCAGTACGCAGTCTGATTTTAAAGTAACATCGCCGGGAATTTATTCAGTTATTATTGAAGATAATTGTAATAATGTACTAAATGATAGCGTGCAAATTGCTTATTATCAATTGGTTAAGGATGTAAATATTGGTCCGCGCGATACATCACTGTGTGTGGGCGAAAATCTGTTATTAAATGCGACCACTACGGATGCGAAAAATTATTTATGGCAGGATGGCGCCAATACGCCTACTTATAATGTAACGCAGCCAGGTATTTATCAAGTTGTAGTAAATGATTTTTGTGGAAACAGCGCTTCCGATGAAATAAGAATCCGTTTTTATGATATACCTAAGCCGGTGAATATCATAACTGATACCGTCGTATGCGAAGGGGAAGTATTCCGGCTGAATGCGACTGCCCCGAATGCTACTTTTTATCAGTGGCAGGATGGACTAAATGAACCGATTTACCCGGTTACTAAACCTGGGCTTTATTTAGTAACGGTAGGGAATGATTGTGGCGAAAATACGTATTCCATTGATATTGCCATGCAATATTGCGGACCTTGCCGATCTTACATCCCCACCGCTTTCTCGCCCAATAGTGATGGAAATAATGATACCTTTGTGATAG
>JBKBWT010000027.1:6557-26001 GCA_046314415.1 Saprospiraceae bacterium | reverse complement strand
ACAACCAAATCAGAATGAAGCGCCAATATGATATGGATATGATATTGGGTATTTGTGCCGGTCTTTGGAATTTTTTAATATGCTGATAATCAATTTGACGCAAGTTTAAATATCAAATATCAAATATCAAATATCAAATATCAAATATATTATATTAACGCTTCCCACAGCACTTCCACCGGATGCAGGGCTTTTCGACCTGTACCATCCAGAATTTGATGCCGACAGCTCGTGCCTGGCGCAGCAATTATTACATCTTTTCTTGCATTATTAATGGCTGGAAATAATACTAAACTGCCGATTTGCATACTAATATCATAATGCTCCGCTTCATAACCAAATGAACCCGCCATACCGCAACAACCGGAAGGTATCACTTCGACTAAATAATTTTCCGGCAAGCCCAATGCCCAGGCGCTTACCTCGGTGCTCGCCAGTGCTTTCTGATGACAATGCCCATGTAATAAAATGCGTTTTTCCTGTTTAGTAAATGAATTAGATGTAATATTTCCCTTGCGGATTTCCCTCGCAATAAATTCTTCGATTAACAAGGCGTGCTTGCCTAATGCTTTTGCAATGGATTGATTTTCAGGCGCTACTAACTTGGGATACTCATCGCGGAAACTTAAAATCGCCGAGGGTTCGATGCCAATTAATGGCGTATTTTCATTTATAATATCTTTAAAAATCTTTACATTCTGCTTTGCCATTTCTTGCGCTTCCGGTAGCAAACCCTTGGAAATATGCGCTCTTCCGCTCTCCGCGTGCTCCGGCATTATTACATCATAACCCAATTTTATTAATAATTCAATGGCTTTGATTCCGATATTTGCATCATTATAATTGGTAAATTCATCGCAGAAAAAGTAAACGCTGGCGCCGGTTTCCAACCGGTGTTTATTTTTACTTTGCTTTGCAGCGGTTTGTAATCGTTCTTTATTTTTATCATACCACTTCCGTAATGTAATTTTAGAAACTTCAGGTAAAGAGCGCTTTGGCGCCACCCCCAGCATTCGTTTTGCAATATTACTCGTTACACCATTGGTTAAAAAGAAATTACTAATACCCGGCATGATCGTCGCTAAGCGATTGATACTGCTGATGTTAGCAAACATTTTGGCGCGCAGCGGTACGCCTTTCGTTTTATAATATTGATGTAAAAATTCCGCCTTGAGCGTGGACATATCCACATTCGACGGGCATTCCGAAGTACAACCTTTACATGAAATGCATAAATCCATTACATCTTTTAATTCTTGATGGGCAAAGCGATTCTCCCCATTTTCACTTCTGGTTAAAAATTCTCGTAATGCGTTTGCCCTTGCTCTGGTGGTGTCTTTTTCGTTGCGCGTCGCCATGTAAGAGGGGCACATCACGCCGCCGCTCACGTGCGCGAGCTTGCGACAATCGCCCGAACCGCTACATTTTTCGGCAGTTCTGAGGATTCCGCCCGTTTCCGAAAAGTCAAAAACCGTATCAAATTCAGGCTTCGGCGCATCCTGTAAATACCGCAAATCCTGATCCATCGGCGGTGCGCCGGTTATTTTATTCGGATTAAAAATGTAATAAGGATCCCAGGTTTTTTTAATATTTTTTAATAACTCAAAATTTTTATTACCTAACATTAAAGGAATGAATTCGCCCCGCACGCGCCCATCGCCGTGCTCGCCGCTCAGCGAACCATTATATTTCTTCACCAATTTAGCGGAAGCTTCAGCAATAGCACGCATCATTTTCACCCCTTCAGAGGTTTTTAAATTTACCGCCGGACGAATGTGCAGCTCGCCCGCGCCCGCGTGGGCATAATACACTGCCTGCTGTCTGAACTCGGTCATCAAATTGCGAAATTCTTCAATGTAAGCGGGTAAATCCGGTAAATCTACCGCAGTATCTTCCACAAATTCCAGCGGTTTGGTGTCGGTTTTTACATTCGACAACACGCCGAATCCTGCGGCACGCAATGCCATTACATTCTTGGTATCTGGCGGATAAACAATCGGAAACGCATAACCATATCCTTTTATATTCATATCGGCGATCATGGCTTCGGCAGCAGCAGTGGCTTCCTCGCGCGTTTGACCCCGAAATTCAATAATCAAAATCGCCTCCGGGGCGCCCTGCAGGAAAAAGCGGTTTTTCTGCTGTTCCAAATTTTCTTTGGTACAATCCAGAATAAACTTGTCCATCAATTCGCAGGCGTAAGGCTGGTGCCGCATGGCGACGAGCGTAGCTTCCAAAGACTCGGATAAAGTGGCAAAATGTGCGCAAACCGTGGCTTCTTCGGGCGGTGGGAGCGGATTGACGTGCAATTTTATTTCGGTGGTGAATGCCAAGGTGCCTTCCGAGCCGGTCAATAATTTACAAAAATTAAAATCTGGTCCACCGGATGTAAATATATTGGATTTTAATAATTCATCAACGGCATAACCTGTATTCCGCCGGTGAATATTGGGCTTAGGGAATTCTTTGCGAATTTCCTCCTGAATGTCGGGATTATTTAGTTCTTTATAAATTTGCTGATAAATTTTACCTTCTAAGTCCGTTTTATTTAGTTTTTCCTGAAATTCATTTACCGATAAGGAAGTAAAAGCCGCCTCTGAGCCATCACTTAAAATCGTGTGTAATTCCATTACATGATCGCGGGTGACGCCATATTTTATCGAGGTTGTACCGCTGGAATTATTCCCCACCATACCGCCAATCATCGCGCGGTTGGCAGTCGAAGTGATCGGACCAAAAAATAAACCATAGGATTTCAAAAAAACATTTAGTTCATCGCGGATCACGCCCGGCTGCACCCGCACCCAGCTTTCCCCCACATTCACTTCTAAAATTTCATTCATATATTTTGACACATCCACTACGATGCCCGTACCCACGCACTGCCCCGCCAGCGAGGTGCCCGCCGTGCGCGGAATGAGCGAAATTTTATTTTGTGCCGCAAATTTCACCAGCGTTTGCACATCTTTTACATGCTTTGGAAACGCCACCGCCAGCGGCAATTCCCGATAAATAGAGGCATCCGTGGCGTAGAGAATGCGGTGGAGATGATCGGTATGGAGCTCGCCTTCCAATTGAGCGGCTAGTGCTTGTAAATTCATAAACCAGAATTTGGGTGGAAAATAGTAAAAAGGGAGGATAGGAGCAGGAGAAAATTGGAAGTTTGTACAAAACTTTTACAGTTTAAAACCAGCGTTGCGACACAACCATTTTTAAAATTTTATGCTCTTTGCAGAAAAATATGATATGAATATTAGAATTTTACTTTTTTTATTTATTTTTTATCAAATTGCGCAAGCGCAGAATACCGAATCAAGATTTATTGAAGTAGTGGGGTATGCCGAAACGGAAATTATACCCGATGAAATTTATTACACTATAGAGTTAAAAGAATTTACTGAAAACAGGAACAAAATAAGCTTGGATACGCTGGATGCGCGGTTTTTAAATATGACTAAACAATATCAAATTCCTTTAGAAAATATCGAAATCAGTGATACTTATAGTCGGAAATATTATATGCGGCGAAAAGATCAGGAAGTATTTCGCACTAAAAATTATACTATAAAATTTGCTGATATTGAGCAGCTTGACCAATTTGGGCAGGCTATAGAAGCTATTCCAATCGAGCAAGCAAGTATTACAAAATTAAATTACACGGAAATTATAGCTTTAGAAACGCAATTAAAAATTCGAGCGCTCGAAAACGCCCAAACAAAAGCACAGCAATTATTAGCAGCTATTGGCGAGACGATAGGAGAAGTCATTACTATAAGTGAATTTTATGAAAATGATGTAAGAAGTTATTTAGAAAATTATATGTCATTTATAAATTATAATCAAAGTGTACATTATGCAAGCCTTAACCCTGATAATAATAAGAATATTCCATTCAAAAAGTCAAAATTGAGTGTGACCGTAAAGGCGAAATTTAAAATTGGCAAGTAAGTATGATACTTGGTTGAATACACGGTTTTGTATTTTATTTATAAAAAGGAAAATAGTTAAAAATATTTATTTTTTATCTGTTTGATTATCAGATTCATAAGTGAGGCTCGAAGCATTAACTTGCACGAGTGTTACCTTGTATAAAAAGTATGCTCACTTGAAGTGGCTACACATGAGCATTCAATAAATGCGGAAGCTGCCCATCGTTATGGAAGCATTCGTTCATAGTAACCAAGTAGGCAATGCTTGTATTTTTGACAGAAATTTTTAAGCGCAAGTGCTTGTAAGTTGTCTAATAAGTTGATAACATTGCACCCAGAAAACGCGAACCAAAAATAATTTTTACTGTTGAATGGTTGCTAAAAACAAATAACTTCAACTCTATTGCTTCGTCTAGATAAACTTGTTAAACACCGACCCAATTTTTGCTCATTTGATTAACTAAATGGTTGATTCTGATCGTCTTGCGCTATGCTTGCGGGATGTAAATTTTTGTATGCTGATACAAAAGAACCAACACCTGTGCAAGATGATAAGATTTTGATCTGAAACCGGCTATTGCCGTCACTTCTTTATCTAAAAAACAAGGTATGAGTAATACAGTGGTTGATTATCTACCAATTGCTATGATGTTTGTGTTGGCTACAGGCTTCGTGGGGTTTACTATGTTCATAACGCACTTGCTCGGACCGAAGAAGAAATCTTCGGTGAAAGACGAAACCTTTGAGTGCGGTGTGGAGGTACAAGGCAATGCCCGGGTACCCTTTTCTGTCAAGCACTTCCTGGTGGCAATTTTATTTGTCTTGTTCGATGTAGAGGTCATTTTTATGTACCCTTGGGCAGTCAACTTTAAAGAATTGGGAGCGACCGGCTTATTTGGCATGCTCACTTTTATGGCAGTGCTGTTGGTAGGTTTTTTCTATATCCTGCGCAAAGGAGCTTTGCAATGGGATAAAAATTAGTCGAAAATCGGGTGACCTTATAATAATTATAGGTCATTTCTCCGGTTGAAGTGCGTAAACGAAAATAAAAATTATGAGTACGATTATTCAGCCAGCTATTGATATATCGCCTGCGCATCGCCCGGAGGGTATCGAAGGCGCGGGGTTCTTTGCAACTTCGCTGGATAAAGTGGTTGGTTTAGCCCGCAAGAATTCATTGTGGCCCCTGCCCTTTGCCACTTCTTGCTGCGGCATTGAGTTCATGGCGACAATGGGCGCACATTACGATCTGGCTCGGTTTGGGTCGGAGCGCTTGAGTTTTTCGCCACGGCAGGCTGACTTGCTGATGGTGATGGGCACGATTGCCAAAAAAATGGGTCCAATTCTGCGACAGATTTATGAGCAAATGGCGGAGCCAAAATGGGTACTTTCCATGGGAGCTTGTGCGTCGAGCGGCGGTATTTTTGATACGTACAGCGTTTTGCAAGGCATCGACCGCATTATTCCGGTGGATGTATATGTGCCGGGCTGTCCGCCGAGACCAGAACAAGTGTTGGACGGTATTTTGAAAATCCAGGCATTGGTAGAAAGTGAATCCTTGCGCCGACGCGATTCACCGGAATACAAGGCAATGTTAGCAAAATATGGCATTGAATAATTTTTTGTTTAAAGTTTAATAAGCTGTCTGGCATCTGACATCTAGAAAATATGAAGGTACAAGAACTAACGGCTTTAGTGCAAGATAAACTGAGTGAGCGATTTGGCGAGGCATTGCTGGCAACAGAAATGCATTATGATTTTCCGGTTTTTTACATTCAAAGGGAGCAGGTTTTTGCAATTCTGCAATATTTAAAAGAGAATTCAGAACTGAATTTCCATTTTCTCACCACGCTCTGCGGTATGCATTTTCCTGAAAAACATGGACAAGAACTCGGGGTGATGTACCAATTGCACAATATGCCCGAAAACCGCCGGATTCGTGTAAAAGCCTTTATGCCAATTGATGAACCAGTGATAGATAGCGTCACAAGCCTTTGGAATACAGCCAATTGGATGGAACGCGAAACATATGATTTTTTTGGTATTCAATTCAAAGGGCACCCCGATTTACGCCGTATTTTGAATATGGATGAAATGAATTATTTCCCTTTGCGTAAGGAGTATCCACTGGAGGATGCCTCGCGCGATGATAAGGATGATAAAATGTTTGGCAGGTAGTTATTTATTGCTCGTTTGAGGTTTGACGTTTTAAGATTAATATGTGTGATTATTTTAATATTATAAAACTGTGTAAAGTTAAATAATAATTTCAAACAAGTAATAAAAAAGTCTGAATCAGTATGTAATAATTTAATAGCTGGCATCTGAAGAAATATGTTGATTAACAATCAAACGACACAAATCATTGAAGATAAGGAGTATTCCATCCTAAACCTGGGACCAACGCACCCGGCAACGCATGGCGTATTTCAAAATATTATAAAACTCGACGGTGAAATTGTATTGGAAGCCGAGCCAACGATTGGTTACATTCATCGGGCTTTTGAAAAGCTGGCAGAACATCGTCCTTTTTATCAGATTCCACCCATCACTGACCGTCTGAATTATTGCTCCTCGCCCATTAATAATATGGGTTGGCATATGACGGTAGAAAAGCTGATTGGTTGTGAAGTGCCGAAGCGTGCCCAATACCTGCGTGTCATCGTAATGGAACTGGCGCGCATTGCCGATCATATCATCTGCGATACGGTGATTGCAGTGGATACAGGGGCTTTGTCAGGATTTTTGTATATGTTTCAATACCGGGAGTTGATTTATGAGATCTACGAAGAAATCTGTGGTGCCCGTTTGACTACGAATATCGGTCGGATTGGCGGCATGGAGCGTGATTTCTCGCCAAAAGCCTGGCAGAAACTGGAGCGTTTCATGAAGGAATTTCCCGAAAAACTCCAGGAATTTGAAAAACTGGTCGTGCGCAACCGCATTTTCATGGATCGAACCATCGGGACGGGTCCTATTTCCGCGGAAAAAGCATTGAATTATGGCTTTACGGGTCCGAATTTACGGGCAGCCGGTGTCGATTATGATGTGCGTGTGATGAATCCGTATTCTTCTTACGAAGATTTTGAATTTGATATTCCTATTGGTACACAGGGGGATACGTATGATCGTTTTATGGTACGTTTGGAAGAAATGTGGCAAAGCTATCGGATTATTGAACAAGCGATGAAAAAATTGCCCGACGGGCCGTTTCACGCTGACTTACCGGAATTTTACCTCCCACCTAAAGAACTGGTTTACAACAACATGGAGGCGCTCATTTACCATTTCAAGATTGTGATGGGCGAAACGGCTATCCCGGTGGGGGAGGTGTATCACTGCGTAGAAGGCGGCAATGGCGAGTTAGGATTTTATCTCATCAGCGATGGTGGGCGTACCCCGTACCGCTTACATTTTCGGCGACCATGCTTCATTTACTATCAGGCGTACCCGGAAATGATCAAAGGCGGCATGTTATCGGATGCGATTATTGTACTGAGTAGCATGAATGTAATTGCAGGGGAATTAGATGCTTAAATATGTGTTTAAGTATTTATGTGTTTTGGTGTTTATGTCTGCTCACCCGAACACATCAGAAGTTTGAACACTTGAACACACGAACACAATAAAAATGGAAATTAAATTTTCAGAAGCAAGACTAGCGCAGGTGCAGGAAATCATCCGCCGCTACCCGGAGGGCAAAGAAAAGTCGGCGTTGATACCGGTGTTGCACTTGGCACAGGCGGAATTTGAGGGCTGGTTGAGCGCGCCGGTCATGGATTATATAGCTTCTATTTTGAATATTCAACCTATTGAGGTGTATGAGGTTGCATCGTTTTATTCGATGTTCAATTTGCAACCGGTAGGACGTTGTAAAATTGAAGTGTGCCATACCAGTTCGTGCTGGCTGATGGGCGCAGAGGATATTGTGAAGCATTTGGAGCAAAAACTGGGGATTGGAGTAGGGGAAACCACGTCGGATGGGCAGTTTACGTTGAAAACAGTGGAGTGTTTAGGGGCTTGTGGCTACGCGCCAATGTTGCAAGTGGGAGATCAATTTTATGAAAACCTGACGATTGAAAAAGTAGATGAATTAATTGAACAGTTTCGGGAAGCATACGCGGAACAGTATTCGGCTTATATGTAATAATAATGCGTGGATTATTATATTTTTTAAAATTTAAGCTAAAATTATATCATAATTATAAAAATAAGCATACTGTTTTTAAGATATAATTTACATGAGTAGAAAAATATTATTAGAAAAAGATCATGTGTCAGGCATCCAAAGCTACGAAGTGTATCGTCGGGAAGGGGGGTACGCTGCGGTGGAAAAGGCATTGCGAGAGATGCAGCCGGAGCAGGTCGTGGAAGAAGTGAAACAGTCGGGTTTGCGGGGGCGCGGAGGTGCTGGGTTTCCAACGGGTTTAAAGTGGTCATTCTTGGCAAAACCGGAAGGTGTGCCGCGGCATCTGGTCTGCAATGCGGATGAATCGGAGCCGGGTACGTTCAAGGATCGCTACTTGATGGAGCGTATTCCGCACTTGTTGATCGAGGGGATGATTCTGGCTTCGTATGCATTGGGAGCGAATTTATCGTACATCTACATTCGTGGAGAGTATGCCTATGTCTATAAAATTATGGAACGCGCCATTCGGGAGGCGTATGCAGCAGGTTGGCTGGGGCAGAATATTTTAGGCACAGGGTATTCCCTTGATTTGCATATGCACATTGGGGCGGGCGCTTACATCTGCGGAGAAGAGACCGCCTTACTGGAAAGTTTGGAAGGTAAGCGTGGTAATCCACGCATTAAGCCACCATTTCCGGCAGTAGCCGGGTTGTGGGGACGTCCGACGGTCGTAAATAATGTAGAAACAATCGCTGCGGTCGTGCCGATTGTAAAAATGGGTGGTGAGAAGTATGCGCAGATTGGCTTGGGCAAGTCAACTGGTACAAAACTGATTTCGGCGAGTGGGCATATCAATAAACCTGGGGTATATGAAATTGAATTGGGCCTGCCGGTGGAAGAATTTATTTACTCGGATGAATACTGCGGCGGTATTCGCAATGGCAAGGATTTGAAAGCCGTGGTTGCCGGTGGGTCAAGTGTGCCGATTTTGCCAAAGGATTTGATCTTAAAAACGGCAGCGGGTGAGCCGCGTTTGATGAGCTACGAAAGTTTGGCGGACGGCGGTTTTCAGACGGGTACCATGTTGGGTTCGGGCGGTTTTATTGTGATGGATGAGGATACGAGTATTGTAAAAAACCTTTATACGTTTACTCGATTCTATCATCACGAAAGTTGTGGTCAGTGTTCGCCCTGTCGGGAAGGAACGGGCTGGATGGAGAAAATTTTGCACAAGATTCTGGATGGACACGGTACGTTGCAAGATATTGATTTGCTGTGGGATATACAGTCGAAAATTGATGGGCGAACGATTTGTCCGCTGGGGGATGCGGCGGCTTGGCCTGTGGCGAGCGCCATTCGGCATTTCCGTAATGAATTTGAGGAATTTATCAAAAATCCGATACCGGAGGTGCGACATTATTATCGGTTGCGAGGGATGGAAGCTCCGCGCGCATTTGCTATCGCTTGACGTCTGAACAATGATTCATTTTATTGTTGTGATACTTTTGACGCAAATGTTTCAAACCGAAAACTGGAAAATATTAAATGTGAAATTTGAAAGTTTAAGACATTAAAAGTCAGACTTTTAAATAGTATAAATATGCCAAAAATAACAATAGACGGGGCGGAAATAGAGGTGCCGAATGGGACGACCATTTTGCAGGCAGCACGAATGATCGGTGGAGATGTGGTGCCTCCTGCCATGTGTTATTACTCGAAATTGCCAACGAGTGGCGGGTATTGCCGGACGTGTTTGGTAAAGGTGGCGCAAGGTTCGGCGGCGGATCCAAGACCGATGCCGAAGCTGGTGGCATCGTGCCGCACCACCGTGATGGATGGCATGGTTGTGCAAAATGTGACTTCGCCGGAGGTGCTCGAAGCACGGGCAGGCGTGGTGGAGTTTCTGTTGATTAATCATCCGTTGGATTGTCCGGTTTGTGATCAGGCTGGGGAGTGTCACTTACAAGATTTAGGCTATGAGCATGGCAAGGCACAGAACCGGTATGAGTTTGAACGACGGACGTTTGAGAAGATTGACATTGGCGATTATATCCAGTTACACATGAATCGCTGTATTCTGTGCTATCGCTGTGTGAAAGTGGCAGACCAGTTGACGCCGGAACGGGTGCACGGTGTGATTAATCGTGGTGATGTTGCGGAAATCAGTACCTATATCCAGAAGGCGATTGAGAACGAATTGTCGGGGAATATGATCGATGTATGCCCGGTAGGCGCATTGACGGATAAGACTTTCCGATTCAAGCAACGGGTGTGGTTTACAAAGCCGGTGGATGCGCATCGCGACTGCCCGACCTGTGCGGGTAAGGTACGTTTGTGGTTCAAGGGGCATGAGGTGTTGCGCGTGACGGCTCGCAAGGATGAGTACGGCGAAGTAGTGGATTGGATTTGTAATGAGTGTCGTTTCCATAAGAAAGATGTGTCGGATTGGGTGATTGAAGGACCGACAAAAGTGAATCGTCATTCGGTGATTGCACAGAATCATTATGAAGAACTGAAAGCCATTCAATTTGATACAAGCATACAGTTGAAAATGCTCGAAGGCAAAAAAGTCGAGCTGGGTGAAGGAGCGTTGAATCCGAATAATGTGAATAAATAGCCACAAGGAGTAGGTAGCAAGCTACAGTGCTCAGCGGGACATCTTAATGCTTGCGGCTCACTACTTGCAGCTAAAAATAAAAGTATGGTTACAGGATTTTTGGTGTATAAGCTGATCATGGTCGTCGTCGTATTCCTGATATCGTTGGGTGTAGCGGCATATTCGACTTATGGTGAGCGCAAGTTTGCAGCATTTCTGCAAGACCGAGTTGGTCCGAATCGGGCAGGTCCTTTCGGATTATTGCAACCCATTGCCGATGGGGTGAAGATGTTTATGAAGGAAGAGTTTATTCCAGTCGCATCGAATAAATGGTTGTTTATTCTGGGCCCGAGCATTGCCATGCTGACCGCTTGTATGACCGGCGTAGTGGTGCCTTGGGGCAGACCGCTGGTAATCAACGGACAAACCTATCCATTGCAGATTGCAGACATTAATATTGGCATCCTCTATGTTTTTGGGGTGGTATCGATTGGGGTGTATGGCATTATGATCGGTGGCTGGGCTTCTAATAATAAGTATGCCTTACTGGGAGCCTTGCGGGCCTCGTCGCAGATGATCAGCTACGAAATAGCGATGGGCTTATCTATTATTGCCACTATCATGATGACTGGTACCTTGAGCCTGGCGGAAATTGTACAAAATCAAAAGGAAGTCTGGAATGTTTTTTACCAGCCGCTTGGTTTTTTGATATTCCTGATTTGTGCTTTTGCAGAAGCGAATCGCGCTCCCTTTGATTTGCCGGAAACGGAATCTGAATTAGTCGGTGGTTATCACACGGAATACAGCTCCATGAAGCTCGGTTTTTATCTTTTTGCGGAATACATTAATATGTTTATCTCGTCGGCAATTATTTCAACCTTGTTTTTTGGCGGGTATCATTATCCAGGAATGAGTTGGGTCGAAACACAGGTGGGGCCGGTGCTCGCAACGGTGATTAGTGTGCTTGCTTTTCTGATAAAGGTGTTCTTCTTTATTCTCTTTTTCATGTGGGTACGCTGGACGATTCCAAGATTTCGGTATGATCAGTTGCTCAACTTAGGTTGGAAAGTATTATTACCCCTGTCACTGGCGAATATTATTGGCACCGGCTTGATAATGTATGCTTTTGGCTATATCAAATAGTACTTGCGTTATTTACTTGTAATGAATAAATTATTATACAATCGAGTAATAAATCGCGACTTATGAAATTAACCAATCGGTCGAAAGTCGTTGTAAATAAAGAAATGACGCTAAGCGAGCGAATGTATTTGCCGGCAATTGCGTCGGGGATGTCTATCACGTTAAAGCACCTTTTCAAGAAAAAAGCGACGATCAACTACCCGGAAGAGACGCGCGAATTTGCGCCGGTGTACCGGGGGCATCATGTGCTGAAGCGCGATGAGGCGGGTGCAGAGCGTTGTACGGCTTGTGGTTTGTGTGCAGTGGCGTGCCCGGCGGAGGCGATCACGATGGAAGCGGCAGAGCGCAAACCCGGCGAGGAGCATTTGTATCGGGAAGAAAAATATGCGGCGATTTATGAAATCAACATGCTGCGCTGCATTTTCTGTGGCTTGTGCGAAGAGGCTTGTCCGAAAGAGGCGATTTTCCTGACGGATCGAATTGTAGAAACGGATTATGAACGCGACGGCTTTGTTTTTGGCAAAGATAAATTGGTAGAACCAGTGGAGCCCACGCAGCGCATTGATGTGACTAAACGACAAACCCCGGCAGTGTTGGAATTCAAACAACATAAAGAATTTGGGCACAATCGGACTTTTGCAGACAAAGGGCAGTGATCTCTTCAGTAAGCGATCTTTAGAGGTAGTGAGTTAAATCACTCTCTAGCCAGATTACTAGATCATCGGATAACAAACTAAATAGATGAGTGCAGAACTTGGTTTTTATTTTCTGGCGGCAGTGGCGGTGCTGAGTGCGTTGGTGGTGGTCTTTTCCCGCAATGCTGTGTATAGTGTTTTGGCATTGATATTAACTTTTTTTGCAATAGCCGGGCATTATTTTATGCTCAATTCGCAATTCCTGGCGGCGGTACATATCATAGTTTACGCAGGCGCTATCATGGTTTTATTTCTGTATGTAATTATGATGCTCAATTTAAATAAAGATACGGAAAAACCCAAGCGTCAAAAATGGCTATTGGGCTCAACTATTGCGTCAGGATTATTGATTTTATTGTTAATTGCCTCTTTTCAAAGTGCGCAGCAAATAACGGTAAATCAAGCCGATGCCAATGAGATTGGTTTGGTAGAAAATCTTGGGAAGGTGCTGTATCAGCAGTATTTATTGCCATTTGAAGTGTCGGCTATTTTGTTTTTGGCAGGTATGGTAGGTGCAGTGATGCTGGGGAAAAGAGAGCTTAAATGATAATTGATTGATTATTCATTATTTGACGTTTGATATTTGATATTGGTATGTAATGAAGCATAAACGTCAAACTTCAAATGAAAAATGGTAAATAAAAGAAAATGAACGGATTACCAGTTTCGATAGAACATTATATGATATTAAGTGCGGTGCTGTTTGGTATCGGAGTACTGGGGGTATTAATGCGGCGGAATGCAATTATTCTTTTTATGTGTATTGAATTGATGCTCAACGCGGTGAATCTGGTGCTGGTGGCGTTTTCGAAGATGTGGGGCGATGCCGGTGCCCAGGTATTTGTGTTTTTCATCATGGCGGTGGCGGCGGCGGAAGTAGCGGTTGGTCTCGCAATTTTGATGATGGTGTATCGAAATACGAAGTCCACGGATATTGATTTTTTAAATAGGTTGAAAGGATAGTCCCTAAATCCCTAAAGGGGGCTTTGGTGAAAGGGGAAGTAGATTCCTGTATAAAATTACGAAAAACCTGAATATGTATCAATTGGTTTGGTTGGTGCCGGTTTTGCCCTTGTTAGGATTTTTGATAAATGGGTTGCTGAATCGCAGCCTGCCGAAGCGGGTGAGTGGCTGGGTGGCTTGTGGCAGTGTGCTGGCGTCGTTTGTGGTGTCGGTGCTGATTTTTATGGAGCAGCATGGCGAACAACACGTAGTGACGCTGTTTGAATGGATGAGTGTCGGTGATTTACAGATTAACTTTTCTTTTCTGGTTGACCCGCTTTCAAGCCTGTTTTTAATAATTATCACCGGTGTAGGCTTTTTAATTCATTTGTATTCAACGGGTTATATGCACGATGACGAGGGTTATCGCAGATACTTTGCCTACCTGAATTTGTTCGTGTTTTTCATGCTGTTGTTAGTATTGGGGGATAATTTTCTGGTGCTTTTTGTAGGCTGGGAAGGTGTGGGCTTGTGCTCGTACCTGTTGATTGGTTACTGGTTTAAAAATTCGGATTATAATAACGCGGCGCGGAAGGCTTTTGTGATGAATCGCATTGGTGATTTGGCGTTTCTGCTAGGCGTGATTTTAATTTTTGTAAGCTACGGTGCCATTGATTTTCAGACGGTTTTTGCCGGTGCGGATAAGGCTTCGGTTGGAATTATTACTACCATTACATTATTATTATTTCTTGGAGCGACGGGTAAAAGTGCGCAGATTCCGCTTTATACCTGGTTGCCGGATGCAATGGCCGGTCCTACGCCGGTGTCGGCTTTGATTCACGCAGCAACGATGGTAACGGCGGGGATTTACATGATTGCCCGTTCGGCGGCTTTGTTTTCGCTGGCTCCGGTGACGCTGGAATTGATAGCAATAGTGGGTTTGGCTACTTCGCTGGTGGCGGCATTGATTGGCATTTATCAAAATGATATTAAAAAAGTTTTAGCGTATTCTACTGTAAGTCAATTGGGTTTGATGTTTTTGGCGCTGGGCGCGGGTGCTTACACGGCAGGCGTTTTCCACGTAACGACCCATGCTTTTTTTAAGGCTTGCTTGTTCTTAGGGGCAGGTAGCGTGATTCATGCAATGAGCGGCGAGCAGGATATTCGCAGAATGGGCGGCTTGCGCAAGTATATTCCGATAACCTACTGGACGTTTTTGCTGGCAACCATTGCCATTGCGGGGATTTTCCCGTTTGCAGGTTTTTTCTCCAAAGATGAAATTTTGGTGTACGCTTTTGCAAAAAATCCGATCTACGGCTGGGGTGGAATATTGGTGTCATTGCTAACCGCTTTTTATATGTTTCGCATGTTTTACCTCACGTTTTTCGGGACTTTCCGAGGCACGCACGAGCAGGAGCACCATCTGCACGAGAGTCCGGCTTCAATGACGATTCCTCTGATCGTGCTGGCAGCATTGTCGGTGGTAAGCGGTTTCATTGGTATTCCACATTTTGAAGACTTGCACCTGCCAGGCAACTGGATTGAGCATTATCTGGAGCCGGTGGTGGGCGCGTACAGCGCGCATACGACTTCGATGATCGGTGGTTCAGCGGGCATTTTAATGGCTGGGCTTACGATTGCAGTGCTTGCGGTGGTTTTTATGGCGTACCGCATTTATGTAAAACGCCAAATCTTACCCGCAGCCGAAGTAGCACAATTGTCACCTTTAGCGCGACTATTGTATAATAAATTTTATGTAGATGAGATTTATAATAGCCTTGTAACCAAACCTTTGAATACAACGTCGGATTTTTTCTACCGCATTTTTGATTTGAAAGTGGTGGATGGTATCGTGAACGGGGCAGGCGAAGGTGTGGAAGGTAGTAGTGCGTTGTTGCGGCGCTTGCAGAGCGGGCACGTCGGGTTCTATTTGTTTGCCATGGTGATTGGGATTTTGTTGATTTTGGCTTTGAATTTGATATGAACAGTACACTGATTTTTATGCTGGAAATAAAATTTATATAATTCTTAATCTATTCGACTGTATTGATAATCAGCGTACTATCAAGTTTAAAAAGATTATGATTACACTTTTATTGATATTAATTCCGATAGTAGGCATGTTGGTGACTTTGCTCGTACCGCAGGGCAGAGTGGCACAACAATTGACCTTGGGAATTGCGGGCTTGCAATTGGGGATGACGATTTATTCTTTCCAATTGCTGAAAAGCGATGCTGCTTTACTAACCTGGCGGCAGCCGTGGATACCCGATTTGGGGGCAGAATTTTATTTCAGCATGGATGGCATCAGTTTGTTAATGGTGTTGCTCACGAATTTGTTGTATCCATTTATTATGCTTTCGACCTGGAATAAGAATTATCAATCTTCCTTTTACAGCCTGATGTTGCTGATGCAAGGCGCGCTCATTGGCGTGTTCACGGCGATGGATGGTTTCTTGTTTTATATCTTTTGGGAATTGGCGCTCATTCCGATTTACTTTATCTGTCTGCGTTGGGGCGCGGAAAATAGTGGCAAGATTACGTTCAAATTCTTTGTTTATACGCTCACCGGTAGCTTGCTGATGCTGGTTGCATTGATTTATGTGTATTTACAAACGCCTGACAATCATACTTTTGCGATTGATGCGCTGTATGCTGCCGGTAAGGCGCTGAGTGCGCCCGAGCAGGCATGGATTTTCTTTGGTTTGTTTGCCGCTTTTGCCGTGAAGATGCCCGTTTTCCCGTTTCATACCTGGCAGCCCGATACTTACGTGGCGGCTCCAACAGCAGGAACGATGCTGCTTTCGGGGATTATGCTGAAAATGGGAACGTACGGATTGATTCGCTGGCTGATTCCGATTGCACCGCTCGGCTGGCAACAGTATGGTAATATTGCGATAATTTTATCTGTGATCGGCATCGTGTATGCGTCGGCGATTGCGATGGTGCAAAAAGATTTCAAACGCCTGATCGCGTATTCTTCGATTGCGCACGTAGGTTTGATTGCGGCGGGTTTGCTGGCGTTCAATGTGCAGGGCGTGCAGGGCGGTATTTTCCAAATGCTGAGTCACGGGATCAACGTAGTAGGCTTGTTTTACATCGTAGATATTATCCAATCGAGAATGGGCACGCGGAATATCGCGGAATTAGGCGGAATTCGCAATGTGGCACCGACGTTTGCAGTGTTGTTTTTGATGGTGTTGCTGGGAAGCGTAGCGCTGCCGATGACGAATGGTTTTGTGGGTGAATTTTTACTCTTGACCGGGGTGTATCAATACAATGTAACGCTGGCGGTTTTCGCGGGTTTGACGGTGATTTTGGGAGCGGTGTATATGCTGCGCAGCTACCAGGGTATTATGTTGGGCGAAGTTAATATGTTGACAGAAGGATTTAAAGATTTAGATTGGAATGAAAAAGTCATATTAATTTCACTGGTAATATTAATCATTGTTTTTGGTGTTTATCCCCAACCCTTGCTGGATACGACGGCGCCAGCGGTGGAACTGCTGATAAAACAGATAGTAAAATAGATGCCTGACGTCAGATGCCAGAAGATACCAGGCTTGCACGCGTCTCTAATATGGTACACTGATTTTGCAGATACGATTGATTTTTTGAAAATGGCTGCCGCGCAAGGGATAGAAGCGGTACCGACAGCCCCCGCCCCCCAAGGGGAGGAAGGGATGGAGGTAAGAGCGGATAGCCCGACCCCGCAGAGTAGGATGTGGTTTTGAAATAGGTGGATTTAGCGGGGGTGCGCCCAAATAATCCGAAAAACCAAAAAAAATTAAATGTAAAATGTAAAAGTTGAGGACAATCAAACCTCAACCGAAAAATAAACAATGAAAGAGTTAATTACGATATCCGCATTGGGCGTGATCGCATTGTTTGCTGAAATGTTTTATTTTAAGCGGGCGCTGTTTCCGATTGTGTTGTTGGGGCTGGCGCTGCTGGTAGGTTTTGCCTATTTCGACCTAGGGTCAAACGAGACCTTATACGGGATGATGCGCATGGATAATTTTGCGCTGGGCTTTACGATGGTAATGGGTGTGAGTGGCTTGATCTGGTTTTCGCTGGCGCAGACGTACCTGAAAGAGGAGACGAGCTTTACCGATCATGTTGCGCTGATTTTGTTTGCGATGACGGGTGGCTTGGTGATGGTGTCATACACGAATCTGGTACTACTGTTTATCGGGATTGAAATTTTATCGATCAGCTTGTATGTGCTGGCGGGTAGTCAAAAGACCGATTTTGGTAGTAATGAAGCGGCTTTTAAATACTTTTTGATGGGGGCGTTTGCCTCGGGATTTTTGCTGTTTGGCATTGCATTGGTTTATGGTATGACGGGTTCGTTTGATCTATATGATATTGCGAATGTGATAAATACGAATGCGGTAAAATCATTAAGTGTTTTATACGCCGGAATTCTGTTGATGATTGTTGGCTTGGGTTTCAAGGCTTCGATGGCACCGTTTCACTTCTGGGGACCCGATGTATATCAAGGTTCACCCACTCCGGTGACCGCTTTCATGGCAACGATTGTGAAATCGGTAGCAGTGGCGGCGTTTTTGCGCTTGTTTATGGTCAGTTTTGTGGAGACGAAGGCTTCCTGGGAAGGCATTTTACTGGGTATGGCAGTGCTGACGCTTTTGATTGGCAATGTCACAGCGGTGCTGCAAACCAGTGTGAAGCGGATGCTGGCATTTTCGAGTGTGTCGCACGCGGGGTATTTATTGCTGGCGATCATCGCGCTAAATGACCAGTCGGCGAAAGCGATTTTATATTACGCAGCAGCGTATTCGGTGGCGTCTTTGGCGGCGTTTTTTGTGGTGCATATTTTGCAAACCAACGGCAAGAGCGATGATATCCATGCTTTTAATGGCTTGAGCAAATCGAATCCGACTTTGGCATTCATTATGACGGTGGCGCTGCTGTCGCTGGCAGGGATTCCGCCTTTGTCGGGCTTTCTGGCAAAATATTTCATTTTTTCGGCGGCGCTTAGTGCGGGTTATCTCTGGATGGTACTGATAGCGGTATTTGCTTCGCTAATTGGCGTGTATTATTACTTTCGTATCATTATTGCCATGTATTGGGGAGAAAGTGTCGGCAGTAAGATGAGTGTTCAGCCGCTACATCAGATCGTGTTGATGCTAACGTGCATTGTTATTTTATTTATTGGCTTATTACCACAATTAATAACAGGGTTCATAAATTAACAATAGCTATCGATATTATATAATTGCAATATAATATTATAATATATTTACATATTATATCTCCTGTTTGTTTTTCATCGCCCGTAACGTCACTGCAATCAATATTAAAAAACTGTTATTGGATTCCGCTACCAGCAAAGCTGCTATTAGTTTTTTAATAAAAAGACTCACGCTTTATATTTTTATTACAATCAGAATAAAGAAAAGATTTTATTAATGTGTTTTCATTGTGTGAACAGCACTATGGTCTTTTTCTGGTAAATAATGGAGTTGATAGGTATAAGAAATCAGGCTGATGGCACTGATTAAAATAGTTACCGCAGCGATGCTAAATAAAATACGAAAGAATATTTTATCACTAATAAAAATAGTATAATATTCTTTTTTAGATGCATAATCATTTACTTTAGAGGGAGATACATTCGTATGATGGGTATAGAGCCGCTGGCTATTCCATGATTGGGAATAAGTACCTTGGCGATTGGGGAATTCCCTGTGCACAGTTTTGGTGTGATTTTGCCAAAAGCCGAGGGATGAATGTAATAAATTTTTGGACTTCATCTTTTTACATTTTTGCGTTCGTGAATACCTCAAGCTTTAGAGTAAAAGCGGAGAAAAGGCAAGGACGGCTTGAACGGCAACAGACCGTAAGAATCAACTTTTGCGTTTCAACCTATTTATACTCAAACCGCCTTGCGCCAACCTTGAATTGCTATTCCAAATAAACTAAAACAGTATAGATAAAAATAAACTCCAATTTTATATCATATTATACTTTTATGTATAAAATACTT
>JBKBWT010000027.1:0-6547 GCA_046314415.1 Saprospiraceae bacterium | reverse complement strand
ACTTACAGAAAGCCATTTGAAAAGATTTGATAATTTCTTGCAAGAGAGTCTTTACATGATTTTCACAGCGTGAGGTAATAGCTGGTATTGCCGTGTCATGTTTGTAGAAATGACTTATTTTAACAAAAAGGTCACTGGTTTTAAAATAAAATTTTGTAAAAAATAAGCAAGCTTAATTCATTGGCGTAGAATAAAAACAGGGAACGAGGCGTGCCACCCGGTTCCCTGTTGTAGCGGAAAAACCTTATTTTCCACCTTTTTTCTCAGGCGGCGTGCCACCGTTTAATTTCGTTAAGAGATCTATCAACTCCGCGTCGGGAGAATCCAGTTCGTAGGCTTTGGTAATATTGACTTTAGCATCCTCTAGCTTATCAAACTGTACGTTGTAATAGCCAAGGTACTTGTACGCCTCAATGAGCGATTTTTTATTTTTCGTCGGCTCTGCTGCCCCCAACTCGATCACCTTCTCATAATGAGGTTTTGCCAAACCCAGTTTCAGATCAGGGTCAAGCGGTGCGTTGCATTTAGCCCGCATCAGGTGACCGGTGAGATAGGTTGGGCTCAGCGCCGTCAATTTTGCAAAGGTAGAATCTGCAAAGGCATACTTTTTCTGATAATATTGACTATTACCCAGATAAAAATAATCCTGGGTTGTTGCCTTGGTGCGCTCCACTTTTTGGATAAATGCCAGCTCTGCATTTACATAATCTTTCTTATCATAATAAGCCTTTGCCAATTCATAATAATATTCGGTGCGCTTCGGATTAGCGGCTTCTAACTCGATCATTTTAGCCTTAGCTGCATCGAAGTCACCAACTTTTAATGCCGCTTTTATAAAATAATCATAATCGGATTCGTAAATTTTACGCCCAATACTATTGGCAAAAAATTGCTTCATAGCAGCAAGCGATTTTTCAAACATGCCTTTTTCGAAATAAGCAGCGCCTAAGCTACGCTGCGCACTGTAGCTGTCCGTTTTTTTAGCTAAGATAGCTTCGCCTTCTTGAATGGCGCGGTCGTATTCGCGCGCCTGAAAGGTAAGGTAACGCAGCAAGCGCTCCCGAGCTTCAATGTCATCACCTACCAGCTTAGTATAGCGCTCGAGGGTAGGAATAATCATGGAATATTTCTTCTGATAATAATAAACGTCGGTTAGTTCGCGAAGGGCAGGCGCATAATTCGGGTCAACTGTCAAACATTCCAGCAACGATTGCTCCGCCTGCTCAAAGATGCCCGCTTCTTTCCACTGGATAGCCCGCTTCAAATAATTTTTTGGGTCTTGTTTGTCCTTACTCGTAGCGGTTTCATATTGACTGATGCCTTTGCCTACATCGCCTTTCTTGATATATGCATCGCCCAGCACGCTATAATAATCGCTGTTATTAATGTCCAATACCACTGCTTTTTCCAGGTTTTCGATGGCTTGCAGGGCATTTCCCTGAGTACTTTCCAAATGGGCTTTGCCTAACTCGTAGTAAATGCGTGCATCCTTTTCGCGGGCTATTTTTTTGGCGGTATCAAATTGTTTCTGAGCGTCGGCGGTATTCTTGGCGTCCAGCGCCAACTTACCCAAGCCGATGTAACTCAAACCAGACTTAGGGTCTGTGCGTACCCCCTTACCATAATAGTAAAAAGCCGAATCGGCATTTTCATTTTGATAGAATGTTTCACCCAGGTAAAAATAAGGCTCGGCTGCCTTGTCATTTTTGGCGATCAATTCGCGCAGAATTTTGCGCGCACCAATGAAGTCTTCTTTCTCCATTAGTGCAATTGCCTGGTCGAGTGTCTGCGCCGACATGGTGTGTGCCAGCATTATTAACAAAACAAGGTTGAAATAGAAAACCATTTTACGATACATGGTCAATTGGATTTTATAAAATTAGCAAATCAACTGTTTCTACATTTATTCATTGGGGCTGTGAACAACACGTTCGGGTAAAGTTGCTGACAGAATGCCTGCTTTGAGCAAAATGAGCTGCCCTTTTGGGCTGGCGACATAAGTTGCAAAGCCCGTCACTAATCCCGATTTTCCTTCGCAGTTAATAATTTGCAAGCGTCGGTACAAAGGATAATTGCCTTCGGAAATATTGATCTGATCAGGTTTGAAGTAGCGATCGCCTTGAAAATTGGCGGGGCGCAGATATACAATGCTGATCTTATCGTTGAATTGGGCTCGTTCTGAGTCGGTGAGATCACTAATCCAACTCATGCCTACAACGCCCAGTGCATGTTGATTTTTGGCAACGTAATCTACTACTTCCTTATTCGTACGTAGTGCGTAGGCATTGGCAGGGAGTTGGTTAATGCCCAGTAAACGCATGGTGCTGGTGACCGTACTGGAACCTTCCTGATCGAACACAATAGCAACATCGCCGTCACTGTTTTGCTCATTCAAGTCTTTCCAGCGAGTAATGACACCTTTGAAAAGCACCTGTAGTTCTTCAAATTTTAATAAACTATCGGGGTTATTGCGATTGACCAACAACACGATAGCATCCGCCCCAATGGGCACGTACCGGGGAACAATCTCTTTTTGCTCAAAATGCATTTTTTCAGCTTCCGTCAAATCTCGTGCGGCGACAACTGCTCGCACACTATCCCTGAGTAAAGCCTGGAAAATTTCGGCTTCCGAGCCAAATTGGCAATGAACTTTCGCATTGGTATAAATGCGTTCAAAGGCGTTGATTTCTGATGCTATCACTGGTTGTAAAGTGGCGTCGGCAGCAATGTAAGTCGTGCCGCCGGTAGGGGTATCTGCTGTTGTTTTGCTTTTTTGACAGCCTGTCCAGAGAAGGAAGGCACATAGCAACAATTCAAGGTTTTTCAAGACAAATACATTTTACAAATTGATAAAAATGTTTTAGCAAAGAATCGCAGGCGCGCATTTAAAATGAAAGCTTGCGTGCGACTCTACTAACTCATTTATTCACGTTGTTTGATAGCGCTCGCCCTTTTCAATAAATAATTTCTTGGGCTTAATAAGCGCGTAACCACTCGCTATTCCAAATCCGCCTGTTTATCCTGATAATTGCTGTAAGCGCGATAGAGGCGAAACAAACCGTACAAAAGACAAAGCACCCCGAAGGCTATTTTCATACCTACCGGAAAATCGCGCCAGTATTTTTGAAAGATCAGTACCGCTGCACCTACTGCAATGTATAACCCCGCCAGGCTGGCATACATTAAAAAAATAGCGAGTGCCCCGGTACGGTGCCGATTGAAGCGGGTTTCCTGCATAGTAGTAGCCATTTTTGTGCACTATTTAAATAAGAAAAAAGACCGCAGCAGTCTTTTTGCAAAAACCCTGCGGTCAAAGACTCTATTGCTTGAATTTAAAAAGCCAAAATTATTGTAGCTGGAAGTTAACCGGCAGTGTAAACCACACTTTCACCGGGCGTCCTCGCTGCTTACCAGGCTTCCATTTGCCATTCATGGTTTGCACCACGCGCGTGGCTTCCTGGTCGCACCCTCCACCGATGCCACGCACTACTTTCGTTTGCGAGACTTCGCCGTTTTCATCGACTACAAATTGTACAATCACTCTACCCTCAATACCATTTTCCCTTGCGATTGCCGGGTACTTGATATTTTCCGCCAGGTATTTCAACAAGCCTGCTGTACCTCCTTCAAATTCAGGCATTTGTTCTACCACTTTAAATATCTCTGTTGGAGGCGGTGGCGCTTCTTCGACTACTGGAGGCGGAGCCGGTTCTTCTGCTGGTGGAGCATCAATGACACCCTCACTGACCCCATCATCTGCGCCTTCCTGGGTTTTGTTACTAATGTCCACTTCCGCTAATTCTTCAACCGGAGGCGGTGGCTCCTCATCTACTACCTCTTCATCTTTTTTCGGCTCCGGCACCACATAGCGAATAGTGGACTTCACAGGTGGTGGTTCCTGTGGTGGTGGCGGTGGTGGTGGCACATTTTTTTCTTCCGGTGGCAAGTCCAAGTTTTCCATGTTGATTTCCACCGAAATTTCCTCGTCTTCTTCCTTGCCCAGCATGTTACTGATGTAATTGGCAACGAGCGGCGCAGCTGTACCTACTATCGTAAGGATGAGCGCCACCAGAAGTGACCGGAACAGGTGCCGCGGGTAAATTTTGCGCAGAAAATAAGCGCCATAAGCTTGGTTTCGCCCTTCAAAGATGATGTCATCCAGTGGGGCTTCCAGCACTTTTTGCGGATCCATAATTTCGTTTTATAAAGAGAAAAGATCGATTATTACTTTTCTCCGTTTAACCATCGTTTAGTTGTACAAGCTATTGCGTAGCTCCGGCACCAGCCTGTGGCTGCCCGCTAATAGCGGCAAGCATCATCAGCGAATCGGCAGGTGAAAAATCAACCAATGTAAAGCGTTTTACGCCGGCAATATTCACCTTGTCCAAAATGTCCACCATGTTGCGGTATTTAGAAGCGTACATCGGTTTGATAAAAAGCAAAACTGAATCGCGGCTCCCCCACTGGCGAGCTACTTCTTGTTCCCGTGCAGCAATTACCTCGCGTACATTTTTGGAAACCGAAAAGTCAATGCTGTCCACCTGAATATTCTCAATGCCAATGAAATGGTAGAGTTTATTCTCCGGACCTAACACGAATTGCACGACTTTCGACTGCTTGATTTCCGGTGTATCTTCCTTTTCTTCCTTGTCGTCCTTGGCAGGTAAGTTCAAGTCCATTGCCGAAGGTTTGTTGAAAGTAGTAACCAATACGAAGAAGGTAATGAGCAGGAAACCCAGGTCCACCATGGGCGTCATGTCCACACGGGTGGATTTTTTTTTCGACTTTTTCACCCCACTACCTCGCTGTCTGCCACCGGATTCGGCGGCTGCCATTTCTGCCATGTTTGTCAGATTTTTTTGGTTTGAAAATAAGCCGACTATTCCCCGCCTTCCGAAGTGGATTCTCCGCCTTTCAGGGCAGTAACAAGCTTGAATTTATTTACCTTCTTTTCGACCAGTGTATCCATTATTTTCTTCATCTTCGGATAATCGGTGGCGCCGTCGCCTTTCACTGCTACTTCGATGCCGTCGGATTCAATTTCACCAGCCTGGCGCAGCTCGTTATCGGCAACCCGACCCGCGAATACCCAGTCTGCCAATTCATTGCGATTGTAACGGCTCGCCGTAGAATCTACCGGAATACCTGGCGATGAATCATCGTTTTTTACTTCACCATCGAGCAACTTTGGCAACAATTGAAAAGGCACACCGAAACTCTCGGTCAGCACGAATTTTTCTTTCTGCTTCTCCGTGAATTGTATATCCGGGTAGTTCGCCATCATGCGCTCTAGAATGCGGGCGCGTACGTTTTGATTATCCACCCCAAAGAACACTTTGCCGTCATTGTTCACCGTAAGCAGCATGACGTTGTTTTCGGCAATTTTGCGCTCGGCACGCGAACCCGGCATATTGATTTGTACCGGCTCAGTAGGGCGGAATTTAGAGGTCAGGATGAAGAATGTGAGCAAGAGGAATGCCACATCGCACATCGCGGTCATATCCACCAGGGTACTTTTGCGTGGTACTTTTACTTTTGGCATAACAAAATCCCTTTTTAATTATTTAGAAGCTTTGAAACGCGTCTCGCTCAGATGCTTGGCATTGAAAGTAGTAGCAATGCTGTAGCTCATTTCATCAATGGCATAGGTCAGTTTGTCAATCCGACCAGTGAAGTAGTTGTACATAATCATTGCCACAACGGAGGTAGAAATACCCAGTGCAGTATTAATTAATGCTTCGGAAATACCTTGTGATAATGCTACCGCGTCTGGGTTACCTTGTGTTGCCAGAGCAGCAAAAGCACGGATCATACCTAACACGGTTCCCAACAAGGCAACCAAGGTACCAACGGAAGTGATGGTAGCCAGAATGGGCAAATTCCTTTCGAGCATCGGCAACTCCAATGCCGTAGCTTCTTCAATTTCCTGACGAATGGCTAAAACGCGTTGGTCGGTGTCCACGTGTACATCTTTTTCCATCTCCTCGTAGCGCTCCAGTCCGGCACGAACAACATTGGCAACGGAGCCTTTTTGTTTATCACATTCTTCTATGGCAGCAGCCGTATTGCTGCTTTCCAGGTAGAATTTGATGCGACGCACAAAATTTGGAATAGAACCTACACCTTTAGCTCTGGCGAGGGTAAGGAAACGTTCAACAGAGAAAATAACCACCACCAGGAAGAGTCCCATCAAAATGGGTACAATGAAACCACCTTTGTAAACAATACCCAGGTAGTTGCCTTGCTTGGCGTGCCCGGCAGGATTACCGCCTTCAAAGTTGGCAGGATTACCGCATACATACTGCCAGAACAAGTAACCGGCAATCAATGCGATTGGGATAACCAAAGCAGAAAGATTAAAATTACCTCCTTTTTTCAATTCAGGAGCTTCTACGGAAACAGTTTGTTGACTCATGATAAATTTAGATTAGACTTGCGTCAAATTGATTATCAGCATATTAAAAAATTCCAAAGACCGGCACAAATACCCAATATCATATCCATATCATATTGGCGCTTCATTCTGATTTGGTTGTAAATAATCCTA
>JBKBWT010000026.1:1686-27013 GCA_046314415.1 Saprospiraceae bacterium | reverse complement strand
CCAAAGCGCGCTTTTGCGCTTCATCCAACTTTGCTACAAATCTATTTTTACGGCTCATGCCGCTAATGTAGCTATTATTTACTTATTTTTGTCCAGGTACTTAAGAAGTCTTATTTATCTATACACAATTATCCTGCTAAATTCCTTAAATGACGGGGCTTTTCGAGAAAAATTATGTATATTTAATTAGGTCTTGTTACTTATTATAAAATATCTATTGATAGGTACTTAACTTTTTTCCTATGAAAAACTTCATCCAATCTCTCATATACTATTCTATAGGAGTACTGTTACTGATACACTTTATTATTGTCGGGTTATCAGTTGGACCAGATAACCCTATCAAGCATGTTCACAAAAAAGCAATAGATGCATACGTATATCCTTTCTTTACTCAAAATTGGAATTTATTTGCGCCTAATCCGATTAATTCCAATCATACCATGGCGATGAGATTCGTAGTTGTTTACCCTAATGATACTGTGACTACTGAATGGTTTGACATTCTGGCACCTATTACCGAAAAAAGAAAGGGTATTTTATTTTCTCCTTTACAAAGGGTAGAAAAGTATTTATCCTCTGTTATTGAGGGCAGCTTTGAGAATCAACATCATGTATTGGAATACATGAAAAAACATAATTTTGATGAAATGGATTCTTTGAAACAGGATTCGGTAGCCGCTTATCTAGATAGTCTCTTACTTAAATCTTCTGTCCATCAAACGGTGTGTCATTATGCGCCTCTGGTCTTTGAAAAGCTGCCGGAAGCTAGCACGCCCTTTTGGGATGTAAAATTCCAATACAGACTCATAGATGCTGAGTTTCCCAGGTTTTCCAACAGATTACAAGATTATCATGATTTAAAAAACTGGGACATAAAACATTATGATATGGGCGAATATGATTTAAACATAAAGCAATCTATTGCTTCAAGTAATAGTAGAAATGAAAAAAGTGCAAATTTTGATTCACCAAAATAAAATTTAACCTGGTATGAGATTTCTAAATATAGAAGACCGGAATATAGGGCTCTCTATTCTTAGAGTTTTCGTCGCGTTCCTGGTCGTAAAAAATGTCATTTTACAATTTCCTATTATAGAAGAACTCTATATAAGGATGGTACCCGATCTGGGTTTCACCTACTTAGTGCAATCTATGAAATTAGATTTTATCCTTTATTTCTTTAGCAACCCCGATTTATTAAAAGTCTATTTTATTATACTGGGCATATTGGGCTTGCTATTCATGTTTGGTATAGGAGGCACGATTACCGGCATTATTCTTTACTTTATGTTGTTCTTTGTTCATCAAAAAAATAATTATATACTGGATGGATCTGATAACGTTCTCTTGGTGGTTTTACCTTTTCTGCTGCTTGCCAACTCATATTCTTATTTTATAGAAGAAAAATATTTTCCAAAATTTGAAGCCAGACTAAGAGCAAATAAACTAGTGGTGCAGGTAGCAAAACTCTTTTGTCTAGGGCTTATGATTCAAGTATGTTTTGTCTATTTTTTTACGGCAGTTGCCAAATCAGAAGGAAGTCTCTGGCAAAAAGGTACGGCACTTTATTATGTAATGAGGGTCGAAGAATTTAGGGCAACTAGTTGGAATATACCCCTCACGGAGAATATTTACTTTGTGGTGATAGGTACTTACTTTACGATGCTGGTTGAAATTGCTATGCCATTTTTGGTATGGTTCAAGCGAACTAAGTTTTTTATCTTACTCTTAATGTCTGCATTACATATAGGGATTTGGATTTTTATGAGAATTGATAATTTCTCTACCATTATGATCGCGACTTACTTTGTGTTTTTTACGGATAAAGAATATCAAAAAGCCATAGAAACGGTTAAATCATATTTTTTAATCATTAAAAATAGAATTTATGAAAAGAGAAATAATAGAGCTCTCCAAGGCTAATTTGTTTGCTTGTCTGATAGCCAGTTTATTGACTTACCTAATGGTAGCTGCACTGGTAACTGACACTTCGTCTATCATGCAATTTGGGCTAATGTCCATCAGTTTCTTATTATTTATTCCGGTTTATTTAGTTTGTATAAAAAATATGTACGTAGAGAAAATTGATAATAAAAATTTATCTCGATTCAAATACTTGGCTATATCTTTGGTTAGCGTGTTCGTTTTCTTGTTAATTTTTGATTTTTTATTGGATAAACTTTTGAATGTTAGTGCTATTTATATTGAAATGATCGATAATTTTACAGAGCCTGGAGAAGAAAAACTATCTCAGTATTTAGCAGGAATACCCTTTTTATTACAAAATTATTTTTTTAATATCATAATTGTGCTTGTGAGCATTTCTGCATCCCTCCTGTTAAAGAAAAAGGTTGACAGACAAAGGGTTTCAACTCAAAACATTTACTAAAATATGCTAAAAATTTATTTAAGACATTTACTAATATTAGTCGTATTATCAATTATTGTTTACCGTGGTTTTTCTTTTTCGTTAGAAAGAATAATAATATTAATACTAGGAGCGCTGTTTCTCACTTTAATTGAAAAATATACCATACGGTTGAGAATGAAAAAGAAAAACGGATAGATTTAAATTAAATTGGCTTGAATGAAGTACTAAATGTAAGCGTTGGAAATAAATACAGCTTGGTACTTCATTCAATGTCTATTACAATAAAAAAAATTGAATAAGATCGATTTCGACGCAATTGTAGTTGGCTCTGGTCCGAATGGGCTAGCTGCTGCCATCACCTTACAACAGCAAGGGCTTTCGGTTCTGCTCATCGAAGGAAAATCCACCATTGGCGGGGGCTTGCGCACAGCGGAATTAACTTTACCAGGTTTTCTGCATGATATTTGCTCGGCAATTCATCCTTTGGCAATGGCATCGCCCTTTTTTAAAGCTTTGCCATTACAAGATTTTGGATTGGAGTTTATCCAACCGCCCATTGCTGCGGCGCATCCCTTTGACAATGGCATGGCTGCTGTTTTAACGCAATCATTACAAGAAACGGCTCAATTATTACAAAAAGATGAAAATAATTATATTAATTTATTAAAACCACTCACTAAAAACTGGGAAATATTACTACCGGATTTATTAGCACCGCTTGGCATTCCTAAAAATCCACTGGCTTTCGCTCAATTTGGTTTGAATGCCTTACAACCCGCGACTTTATTAGCCAAACGCTTTACAACTGAAGCCGCCAAAGGATTGTTTGCAGGCATGGCGGCACATTCGATTCTACCATTATCAAAATTAACCACTTCCGCCATTGGCTTGGTTTTGATGGCAGCCGGGCACGCCAATGGTTGGGGATTCCCTAAGGGAGGCTCGTTTCAAATTGCACAAGCACTGGCGGCTTATTTTACTTCAATCGGAGGTAAAATTGAGACAAATTTTTATGTAACATCTTTACAACAATTGCCTTCGGCAAAAGCGGTTATATTTGATATTACACCTCGCCAATTATTACAAATCGCCGGGCATTCATTTAGTTCATTATACCAATGGCAATTGTCACGGTATCGCTACGGCATGGGCGTTTTTAAAATAGATTGGGCGCTCGCCGAGCCAATTCCATTCACTGCGGAAGCCTGCCGACGTGCCGGTACGATTCATATTGGTAATACCCTGGCAGAAATTGCCGCTTCGGAGCAAGCGACTTGGCATGGTAAGCACCCTGATAGACCTTTTGTTTTATTGGCGCAGCAGAGTTCATTCGATCCTTCACGCGCCCCGACAGGCAGGCAGGTAGCCTGGGGCTATTGTCATGTGCCGAATGGCTCCAAAGTAGATATGACCGAGGCGATTGAGCAACAGGTAGAGCGCTTTGCACCGGGATTTCGGGAGCGAATTTTAGCACGTAACACGATGAATACCAGCCAAATGGAATTGTACAATCCCAACTATATCGGCGGCGATATTAATGGCGGTGCCATTGATATTACACAGTTATTTACTCGACCGGCGCTGCGCTATTCGCCTTATCGTACATCGTCAAAAGGGCTTTACATTTGTTCGGCTTCCACGCCTCCGGGAGGTGGTGTGCATGGTATGTGCGGGTATCATGCGGCAAGGCAGACGTTGCGTGATGTATTCAAAATTAAATAAATAAACCCTTGAAAATATTATATTGGCTTTGTAAAAAAAGCAAAAAAGGCTCCCGCAGCGCCCGCCACGAAAGCCTTTTCTCTGTAAGTTGAAGCGTTGATAGGTTGAAGGGTTAAAACCGTTCGGCTCCTTATCAACCCTTCAACTTTTCAATATCAATAACGGTAGTATTCCGGCTTGAACGGACCTTCTTTCTCTACACCGATGTACTCGGCTTGTTTATCATTCAGCTCTTCCAGTTCCACGCCGATTTTTGCCAGGTGCAGGCGAGCCACTTCCTCATCGAGGTGTTTCGGCAACACATACACTTTATTTTCATATTTATCCGAATTCGTCCACAATTCAATCTGCGCCAATACCTGATTGGTGAAGGAGTTCGACATCACAAACGACGGGTGACCCGTGCCTACGCCCAGATTCACCAGACGACCTTCCGCCAACACGATAATATCCTTACCATCAACATTAAACATATCCACCTGCGGCTTAATGTTTATTTTCGCGCTGCCATAATTTTTATTCAACCACGCCATGTCAATCTCGTTGTCGAAGTGACCGATATTGCACACAATGGTCTTGTCCTTCATCATTTTGAAATGCTCGGCAGTTACAATATCACAGTTGCCCGTAGCCGTGATGACGATGTCCGCGCGCGGAATGGCATTCGCCATTTTTTTCACTTCGTAGCCGTCCATCGCCGCCTGCAAAGCACAGATCGGGTCAATTTCGGTTACAATCACGCGGCAACCCGCGCCCCGCAAGGAAGCTGCCGTACCTTTGCCCACGTCGCCGTAGCCCGCTACAACTGCCACTTTACCTGCCATCATGATATCCGTACCACGACGAATGGCATCCACTGCCGATTCTTTACAACCGTATTTATTATCAAATTTTGATTTCGTCACCGAGTCATTCACGTTGATCGCCGGCATAGGCAGCGTGCCCTTCTTCATGCGCTCGTACAAGCGGTGTACACCGGTCGTCGTTTCTTCACTCAACCCTTTAATACCCGGCACCAATTCTGGATTTTTGTCAAACACCATATTCGTCAGGTCGCCCCCATCATCCAGAATCATATTCAAAGGCTGACCACCTTCAAATGCATACAGCGTTTGCTCGATGCACCAGTCAAACTCCTCTTCATTCATGCCCTTCCAGGCGAAAACCGGAATACCCGCAGCGGCGATGGCAGCGGCAGCATGGTCTTGCGTGGAAAAAATATTACAAGAAGACCAACTCACTTCTGCCCCCAATTCTACCAGCGTTTCAATCAACACCGCCGTTTGAATCGTCATGTGCAGACAGCCTGCAATCCGTGCACCTTTCAGTGGCTTGCTTGCCCCGTAGCGCTCGCGCAATGCCATCAACCCTGGCATTTCTGCTTCGGCTAATTGGATTTCTTTGCGACCCCAGTCGGCAAGGTTAATATCTTTTACTTTGTACTTCAAGGTATTTTCTACCGCTTGCATGAGAATTATTTTTGATTTATAATGGTTTGTTGATGATTATCTTGTCAAAAAGAATCAATGGACAATATAACGATCAACAATTTTCAGGGCGCAAAGGTACGACTTTTTGATCGTTTTTTCAATTTTGCAGGCTCAAGTCTTTGATTAACAAACTAATTTTTGAATTTTAAATGACGAACTAATTTTTATTTAACGGCAGGATATATGCAAAAGGAATTAAATTTGAATCTTTGTATTTGTTTGATAATCAATAAATAGTAAATGATACGATTTATAATGCTAATTTTATATAAAATTAAATACTTATATGAAACGTAGAAAATTCCTGCGAGACCTGACCCTGGCTACGCCTGCGCTCACACTGCTGCCGGGTACCGCAGTTGCTTGCAGCAAGGAAGGCGACGATGCACCTGTTCAATGGAGTGGCAAAGTAATCGTTATTGGTGCCGGTATTGCCGGTTTGGCTGCTGCTGAATTGCTATTGGCTAAAGGATTGGATGTCAGCATTTTAGAGGCTTCTTCCCGAATCGGTGGACGCATTCGTGTTTTGAGCGGCTTTGCTGATTTTGATATTGAGTTGGGCGCAGAGGAAATTCATGGCAACCGGAGCGAGTGGTACCGCTTGGTGCAAAGTTCGGGCGCCAAATTATTAAATAGTGGTGGGAATGATTTTTATTTTTATAATAATATTCTTTACAATGATAATAATGTGGATAATGCGGCTGATCTCACCAAAGTTTTTGATTTTGTGGATAAAGCGCATAATAATTTTCGCGTAGATGAAACGGTATTACAAAACTTGCAAAAAAGTAATGTTCCAGCCCCGGCTTATCCAATGGTAAATGCGCTACTATGCAATGAATACGGCACTTCCAATGATCGGCTTAGCATTCAGGGCATTAGTGAAGAAGACGAACTCTGGTCGGCGGGAGACGATAATTATGTCATTGCCGGGCGTAGTTACATCACCATTTTGCAGGAAAAGTTTGCCAACGCGATTAAAAATGTAATAACCAATACCCCGGTTAAAACAATTAATTATACGAGTGATAAAATTTCTGTTGAAGCGGCTGATAACCAGGTATTTACCGCGGATCGGATTATTATTACGGTACCACTTACTATTTTACAACAAAATGATATCAATTTTATACCAGCGCTGCCAAGTGATAAACGAGCCGCGATTCAACAAATTGGCATGGGCGCAGGTATGAAAATAATTTTAAAATTCAATCAGCGTTTTTGGCCCGCGAATACCGGCTCCATTTACAGCACTGGCTACGTGCCGGAATTTTGGGCGACCAATGAAGGGCGCGGGAATACACCCGTATTAACAGCTTTTATAATGGGTGAAAATGCTGAATTCCTGAGTGCGCAGGGGCAGAACGCGGTGCCCATTGTACTGAGTGAACTGGATAAAATGTTTGCAAATAAAGCCTCGGCAAATTTTGTGGCGGCGCATATTGCTGACTGGAGCAAAGAACCTTTTATCAAAGGCGCTTACTCTTATCCGATTGTCGGTGGCGGCATTGCAATGCGGCAAACCCTGGCGAAAACAGTGAATAACAAGCTCTTTTTTGCGGGCGAAGCGACCCATTTTGCCGGTCACAACAGCACGGTACACGGTGCGTTGGAAACGGGCGTCCGTGCGGCGAATGAATTATTAAATATCAAGTAAATAAATGGCACATTGATTATAATAAATTCGTGCTAATTTTATAAAATCAGTGTGCCATTTTACCTGGCTTATTGCACGGTTACATTTTTTTCCCAGCCGGTTTCTTTCAATGCCGGATCATTTTCTTTTTTCAGGAAATCAGCATTGGAGAGCGATTCTGCCTGCCATTGTAAAATAGCTTCATCCGGCACTACTTGCACCGGCGTTTTCCAGGAAGTGGAGGTTTCATTATAGGCTAAATTCGATTGTAACGAATAGCAGGAAATAATTGACCAGCGTGGGTGCTCGGATAAATTGGCTTCCGAACGGTGCAAAATATTACTATGGAAAAATAAGGCATCGCCCGGCTCCAGTTCACAATAAACTAAGTCCATGGTTTTCAGGGCATTATTCACCATCGTCATGTCTGCTCCGACCTGTTCGCCGGAAAAACCATGATTCACCCTGCCCATTTTGTGCGAGCCTTTGATCACTTGCAGACAGCCATTTTCCTTGTTGGCGGGCGTGAGCGCCACCATCACACTGATCAGTTGATCGGGAAACATGAACTGATTTTTGTACCAGTAACCATAATCCTGATGCCATTCCCAGGCACCGCCCACGCGCGGCTCCTTTTGCATGAGCTTGGAGTGAAAATGACAGACCGGCGCTTCATCGCCTAGCAACTGTTCGATAGAATGAATCATTTTTTCGCAGCGTGTGAGGTAGCCAAACACATCATTACCCGGCGTAAACCAGAGCGAAAGGCGTGTTTTTTTACCACTTAAATCGTTGAGATCCAGCGCATTCTTTGCCATTGCATCGTCTTCCAGTGCAGTGGTATAAAGTTTGTCAATTTCGGCGCGGCTGCAAAAGTTTTTAATCAAGAGGTAGCCATCCCGATGATAAGCTTGTATCTGATCAATTGTTAAAGGTGTCATTGGTTTAATTAGTTATATTTTTAAATACTTATTTATAAGAATTTTATAAATTAAAAATTAATAGTTGGCGTTGATTCAGGTCGCTAACAATACTAAATAAAAAGGGCACTGTCGTCGAATTACCTTTCGCAAAACGTTTGATAGGCAATTGTTGTATCGCTACTCCCGTCACGCAGATTTTTTTGGTAAAATAATGGATTCTTTTCAGAAATGCAAGGCAGTCATTTTAAGCATAATTCTAAGGTGCAATTTCCTTTTCTTTGGAAAAATTAGGATATACCAAATAAAGTTTGGAGTTGAGAATTTAAAATTTGTCTGACATTATAAATATTTCCCAAATAATGTATGTTAAAACCAAGATTTCTGCGTTTTGTTCCAAACAAAAGCAAGGCTGGGAATATTTATTTTAGTGAAAAGTTTGGTTAAAAATTTTACCTTTGACGACCCATTTTAAATGTATGGAACATTTTTAAAATTATCAAAATTCAAGCGCTATGCCATTCGATCTCGATATGATAAAGGCTCATTATGAGTCATTTGCCCAACGAGTGGATCAAGCCAAAGCAACCCTTGGACGTCCGCTTACCCTAACCGAAAAAGTGCTTTACGCTCACCTCCACGCTGATTCTTCATTGAAAAATTATGAACGTGGTAAGGATTATGTATTTTTTGCACCTGACCGCGTAGCCATGCAGGATGCTACGGCGCAAATGGCGCTGCTGCAATTTATGACCTGCGGACGCGAGAAAACGGCTGTACCCAGTACGGTGCATTGCGACCACCTCATCACTGCTAAGGTTGGTGCAGCAGAGGATTTAAAAACCGCGAATGAAGTGAACGCGGAAGTTTATGACTTTTTGTCCTCGATTTCCAATAAATATGGGGTTGGTTTCTGGAAACCTGGCTCAGGTATCATTCACCAAATTGTGCTCGAAAACTACGCCTTCCCTGGTGGTATGATGATTGGTACCGACTCGCACACGCCGAATGCCGGTGGTTTGGGTATGGTGGCAATCGGTGTAGGTGGTGCCGATGCAGTGGACGTGATGGTAGGTATGGGTTGGGAATTGAAAATGCCCAAAGTAATTGGCGTGAAGCTCACCGGGAAACTCAGCGGCTGGACTTCTCCGAAAGATGTGATTTTGAAAGTAGCTGGTATCCTGACCGTGAAAGGCGGTACCGGCGCGATTGTAGAATACTTTGGCGAAGGCGCTCAAGCCATGTCTTGTACGGGTAAAGGCACTATTTGCAACATGGGTGCTGAAATTGGCGCTACTACTTCTATTTTTGGTTACGATGAAAGTATGAGCCGCTACCTGCGGGCAACGGGGCGTGCAGAAATCGCAGAAATGGCGGATAGCGTGGGTGCTTATCTTACCGGCGATGCAGAATGCTACGCGAATCCGGAACAATATTTTGACAAAGTCATTGAAATTGACCTGAGCACGCTCGAACCGCACATCAATGGTCCTTACACGCCCGATTTGGCTTGGCCCATCTCGCAGTTTGCACAGGCAGTGAAAGAAAATGATTATCCGCAAAAGCTTGAAGTCGGTTTGATTGGCTCTTGTACGAACTCGTCCTACGAAGACCTCGACCGTGCGGCTTCTTTGGCAAAACAAGCGGTTGCTAAAAAATTGAAAGTAAAATCGGAATTCACGGTAACGCCGGGTTCTGAGCAAATTCGTTATACGGTGGCACGCGACGGGCAGTTGCAGGCGTTTGAAGATATGGGTGGTGTTGTGCTGGCGAATGCCTGTGGTCCTTGCATTGGTCAGTGGAATCGCCATACGGATGATCCGAATCGTGCCAACTCGATTATTACTTCTTTCAACCGGAATTTCTCCAAGCGTAATGATGGTAACCCGCAAACCCGCGCATTTGTAGCTTCGCCGGAGATTGTTACTGCCCTGGCGATTGCCGGTGATTTGACGTTCAACCCATTGACGGACACCTTGGTTAACGAAGATGGTCAGGAAGTTCGCCTCGATCCACCAAGTGGCTATGAGTTGCCGCCGCGTGGCTTTGCCGTAGAAGATGCTGGTTATCAGGCACCTGCAAAAGACAGCAGCGGGGTGAATGTAGCCGTTGACCCGAAGTCTTCGCGCATTCAATTGCTGGAGCCTTTCGTGCCCATCACGCAGGATCAACTGCGAAATATGCGTATTTTAATTAAAGTGAAAGGCAAGTGTACCACCGACCACATTTCAATGGCGGGTCCTTGGCTGGAATATCGCGGACATTTGCAGAATATCTCGAAAAATACCTTTATCAGCGCCATTAATTCTTATAATGGGGAAATGAATAAAGTGATTAATTATGTAACGAACGATTATATGTCAGTACCTGATTCGGGGCTGGCGTATCGCAATGCTGGTGTTGGCACAGTGGTATTTGGCGAAGAAAACTACGGCGAAGGCTCTTCCCGCGAGCACGCTGCCATGCAGCCGCGTTACATCGGAGTTAAGGCTGTGATTGTAAAATCCTTTGCTCGTATTCACGAAACCAACCTGAAAAAACAAGGATTGCTAGGGCTTACCTTTGTAAATCCATATGATTATGACCTGATTCGCCAGGATGATCTGATTGATATTGTTGGTTTTGAAGACATGGCACCAGGTAAAAACCTGACCGTAGTGCTGCACCACGCTGATGGCACACAGGATCAATTTGAAGTTGCCCATACGTATAACGAGCAGCAAATCAGCTGGGTACGTGCGGGTTCAGCTTTGAATAAGATTCGCGAGTCACTCAGCCCGGTAGAATTGGCAATGTAATTTCAGCAGTCGGTTACGAACTGACAACCGACGCATTTTTATAACTTCCAAGAATGATTACCATCTGCATAAGCCCTTCCGTTCGCGGGAGGGCTTTATTTTATTAAAAAGTGAATAACATGGAGATTGAGTATAATATAATAGAAAGATATTATTTATAAAGTGATAATTGCACGGTTTATGAAAAGAATATTATTTACTTTAGTCATATTAACCTTATTAAGTAATATTTTAAGTGCGCAAAATAAAACCAATCAATTTCCCAAAAGCTGGATTGGCAAATGGGCGGGCGCCCTCGAAATTTACAATGCCAAAGGATTGGTGCAAAGCGTGCCGATGCAATTGCGCATTTTACCAACGGATAGTATAAATCGTTATACGCAAATGATTATTTATGGGGAAGATACAATTGCCGGAAAACGTGATTATGAATTAGTGGTGATTGACGAACAAAAAGGCTTCTACGCCACCGATGAAAAGAACACCATTGTCATGGAATCTTATATGCTCGGCGGCAAATTATATAATTTATTTGAAGTAATGAATAATGTATTGTTAGCCACCACCGAAATGGTTGGCGAAAACCTGGTGTACGAGGTCATTTCCACCGGAAAACAACCTGTGAGTACCACCGGCAACCAAAAATTCAAAGGGCAAGACATCCCGCCCGTGTACGCCTACCCAGTGAATGTGCGGCAAGTGGCAGTGCTGAAAAGAATAAAAGAATGAAAAAAATGAAGAATAGTAAATGGTCAATAATTATTGATACCATTCGCTGCGAATATCAATTAAAAGCTGGTTAATTCTTTGTAAATCAGGTTGTTCAGGTAAAGTACTATTTTGATATAATATTTCAATTTGTTGAATTTTTTCTTCTGCCCAATGTAATAATTGCTCGTATTCAAATTCGCCGCGCCGGATGTCCAATAAAAAATCAACATTGGGTCGGCGCACTCTAATCTCCTGAAATTGAGCAATTTCCGCAGCCATGTCGAGCAGCCGGAAGGTATGCATCATATTTTTAGCATCATATTGTTTGCCATGCGCCAGCGTATTTTCATAACGCGCTTCGTTACGCAACTCCACCCATTCCCAATATTGCCGGTAATCTTTACAATAGGTTTGATATCCATCTTTATTAAAGGATAAAATGCCAACTTTTTCCTTGCCCGCAGGGACAGAACTGAGCGCTACTTCATTCGCCGTCGGCTTTTGTATAATGCCTTTAAAACCCAATTCGCCGGATGCATCATAAAAAACGGCATACACATCTTTAAAATGAGGAATATTTACCAATCCGCAATTTTCTTGCACATAACCATTCATTTCCAGCCACTTAGCCAATGTAATGGAACCATGATGGTGTATCATATAACAAAATTCCAACACAGATTTTCGCTCCTCGGCTAAGGGATTGACGATTTTTTTATTCAGCCCACGTGCTTTTTTAATTTGCGATATAGCATATCCGGCAAAAGTTTGAAAACACAATTTTGATATAAAATATTCCGGTTTAATAATATCATATAATGGATGTTTATAACGGATGCAATCCTCTGGGGAAGCCAGCATTTCTAGCATGTTTGGATTGTTTTTAGCTAACAAATCCAAAAATCTGCCGACTTCATAATACACTAAATCATTTCGCTCGTCATTTACTTGTGTCATATTTTCCAAACCATAAAACTGATCTTTCGGCAAGACAAAAACACCCCGCCGATCTTCATCCGAAGTTGGCAAAGCCGTGCCATACGCGTGGCTTCCGCTCACCGCATCAAATAATAACCAATCTTTATTTGATAAAAGTGTATTAATATCCATGTAATAATGAGCTGACGTGTGGCACATTTTCTCCCCTTGGGGGAGCCAGAGGGGCTAATGTGCCACACTCATATAATTTTCAATAATTTTTTATAAAAATGATCCAACCCATCGCTGGAAATAACCGGTTTTTCAATCGTTTCGGCAATTTGGTGACACTTTTCCATCTGCTCTTTTACAAAATGATCGATCACCGGAATGCGCTTTACTTGTTCACCTTCTGCTGCCGTTTCTTTACGTTGTAATAATGCTAAAACAGCCTCTTTTACATCAGGATATGCATCCAATAAAGATAGCATATTATGAAAAACAGTTGGCGGAGGAGTACGAAATGCTGCCGCCCACATAGATGCCAGCACCGGACGCAAAATATAAAAATATTTTTTAATTTTTACATCAGTAGCATTGCCATTATCAAAATCGCGCTCCAGCGTACCTTTCGCAATGCCTAAAAAATGACGAATAATACGCCGTGCTGAAAAATAGGGTAAAATGGTTGCCCACATATCTGCCTTAAAATCAGGCACTTCCCGATAAATAATCGGCGATTGCAACCACTCAAAAACCGAACTATTCGATCCATGACACAAGCGCAGCGCCTTACGCAAGTCCCACCCACTTACATCCAGTAACCCATCAGCCTCCATTAACCGGATATTATCAGTTGGCTCAAAAACCGATAAATAACGCTCACGCGGATGTAAAAATAAAATTCGCACATCATAATCACTATCCGGCGAAGCAAAGCCCCAGGCGCGGCTGCCCGACTCCGCAGCGAATAAAATCTGTACATTATGCTCTTTTTCAATTCGTTGTAATAAATCGTGTATTTGCTCTCTTATCATTACAATAGCAAAATTTATCAACTGAACGTATGATCTTTTTTACAAGTTCCCATGCAAATTAAATTACATGCATATTTTATAAATTATAATTTGCAGATCTAATGGCTTTCAACGCTCAAAAATTACCGTAAAATAGTTATTTTAGCCGCCAAGAACGTCAATCTTTTCAACCTAAACAAAACGTAAACACCTATGTGGAAAGAATTTAAAGCATTTATTAGCCGGGGTAATTTGGTCGAACTGGCTACAGCGGTCGTGGTTGCGGGCGCTTTCGGCGCAATTGTTACATCATTAACGGATGATATTATTATGCCGCCGGTGGGTTTGCTGCTGGGGGATGTTAATTTCAGCGAATTGCAATATGTATTGAAACCTGCTGTGTTGAACGCGGATGGCACGGTTGCTGAAGCAGCGGTTGCGATTCGCTACGGCATTTTTATTCAGCGCATTATTGATTTTTTAATTATTGCATTCGCTATTTTTATGATTATTCGCGGCTATAATCGCATGATTGAATCTTTCAAAAAAGAGGAAGAAGCAGCGGCACCGCCCGCGCCGGCTGGACCTACGCAGGAAGAACTGTTGATGGAAATCCGTGATTTGCTCAAAGCGCAGCAACAAAAATAAAAACGGAGCCTTCCTGGTATTTTTACTTCGGAAGGCTTTTTTATAAAAAAACACGATATTATTACATAAGCTGATTCATTATGAGAAATATTTGGGGAATTATTACATTGTTATGTGCTCCTTTTATCCTTTTTGCGCAGGTTGATTATAAAAAACTGGATGCGTATTATGAAAAAGCAGTGAAAGACTGGGGTGTGCCGAGCATGAGCATTGGTATTGTGAAAGATGGCAAACTGGTATTCAGCAAAGGCTACGGTGTGCTGGAAGTAGGCAAAACCGCAAAACCAGACGAAAATACCTTATATGCAATTGCCTCTATATCAAAGGCTTTCACCGCAGCGGCGATTGCTACCTTGGTGCAAGAGGGCAAGCTTTCCTGGAATGATAAAGTGCAAAAATACCTGCCTTATTTTGAATTGTATGACCCCTATGTAAGCCGGGAAGTCACCATTCGCGATTTATTAAGCCACCGCGTGGGGCTAGGCACCTTTAGTGGCGATGTAATATGGTATAAATCCGACTTAACAGCGGAAGAAATTATTAAACGTTTAAAATATTTACCTAAATCTTTTGATTTTCGGGCAGGTTATGGCTATTCCAATGTAATGTATATCACCGCAGGCGAAATTATTACAAAAATTACCGGTAAAAAATGGGATGATTACATTCAGGAAAAATTTCTGACGCCACTTAATATGAATCGCACCGTGGCGAGTATTCATGATTTGGATAAAAAAGGTAATTATGCAATGCCGCATGGCATGAAAGACGGGAAAACCGTGGTGATTCCCTGGGTGAGTTGGGATAATACCCAAGCAATGGGCGGATTAATATCTAGCGTAAAGGATATGTCTAATTGGATGATTTTCAATCTAAATCATGGCATTTGGGGAAAAGATACCATTTTAACGGCGGCTTCCCGCAATATCATGTGGACGCCGCATAGCAATTTTACGGTGAACCAGACCGACCCGAAAAATCCAACGCATTTCAATGGTTATGGCTTGGGCTGGGGCTTGAGCGATTATTATGGTAGGCTGCGTGCGAGTCACAGTGGCGGTTATGATGGCATGTTGTCGTTACTAAATTTAATTCCCGATGAAAATTTAGGCGTTATTATATTAACCAATGGGGTAAAAACGCCGATGAGCGCGGTGATGAATTATACGCTGGATGCATTTTTGAAAAATCCGGAAAAAGATTGGTCGGCGCAGGGACTACAAAATTGGGAAAAGAATCAGGCGAACGATACGCGCGTGTCCGACCGCAAAAAGGCACGGGTACTGAATACCAAGCCCTCGCTGCCGCTGGAGCAATACGCGGGCACTTATTATTCTGATATTTACGGAAATATTAATATTACATTGGTAAATAATCAATTTAAATTATCATTTGAACACTCGCCGGATTTAGCCGCTACGCTGCGCCATTGGCATTATGATGTGTGGGAGATTGTGTGGGACAAGCCGCAGGCGTGGTTTGATTTTGGTACCGTGAAATTTAATTTGGATAATAATCTGAAAATCAATGGGATGGATTTTGATGTGCCAAATGATGATTTCTTTTTTGAAGAATTTAAACCCAGGAAAGTGAAGTAAATATTGTAACGAATTTACGATATTCTAATTAAATAAAATAACATATTATAATCCGCTAAATCCCATTATATGGCAACAAAAACTAAAGTAAAAAGCGTTGAAACCAAAAAGCCTCCGATCCTTTTTCAGGAAACGCAGGGGGTCATCCAGGAAATTCAGGCAGCCTGTGACGGTGATTTCCTGACCTATTGGATTTCCAATGGCAGTCGTATCATTTCCGAAGATACCTTTGCTTTTTATAAAATATTAAAAGAGCGCGGACGCCGTCGTAAACTATATCTTTTTATCAAAAGTGGCGGTGGCTCTGGCACGGGCGCATTACGCATCGTCAATTTGCTGCGGCAATATTATGATACCATTATCGCGCTGGTGCCGCTGGATTGCGCTTCCGCTGCTACCATGCTGGCTTTGGGTGCCGATAGCATACAAATGGGATCTTTGGCATATTTGTCGGCGATTGATACCTCGATCACTCATGATTTATCACCGATTGATAAAGATAATGACCTGGTGAGTGTGAGTCAGAATGAGTTGGATCGTGTCATTCGCTTGTGGGAGCAAAGCAAACAAGTAAATGATCTGAATCCGTATAATAATTTGTATAATTATATTCACCCGCTGGTGTTGGGGGCGGTGGATCGTGCCAGTTCCTTGTCTATCAAATTGACGACGGAGATTTTATCCTATCACATGACAGATTTGCAAAAAGCCGAGGAAATCAGCCACCATTTAAATTCCAATTATCCCTCCCATAGTTATCCGGTAACGTTGCGCGAAGCCAGGCATATAGGTTTGAAAGTGGAACCATTAGAAGAAAAAATCAATGATAAACTTCTGCTGCTCAACGAATACTATTCGGAAATGGCGCAGCGTGCTTACACCGATTATGACGAACGCAATCATCATGATAATGAAATATTAAAAATTATAGAATTGGAAGGGCAGCAGTGTTTTTATCAGAATGATAAAGATTGGCACTACCGGCTCGAAGAGCGCCGCTGGATTGCCATGAATGATGAAAGCTCCTGGCGTCGTATTGCCGAATTGAATGGCAAAATGGAAACGAGTCGTTTTTATGTGCGGTAAATAAGTTATTTTGTTTTTATCACTTTTTCTATCTGAAAATTACCTTTTTCATCCTGGATGCGCAAGTAGTAAGCGCCTGCCGGTAATAGACTCATATTCAGGTCATTATTCATTAGTTGCTGTTGCCAAAGCAAGCGTCCGATAGCGTCAAAAAGTTGTACATTATAAAATCCAGGCTGATCGGTTCGAATGGTTAATGAATGAGTAAATGGATTGGGAAAAACTGTAACAAAATGTAATAATTGCGGCTCGCGGGTGCCGGTGCGGAGGTTGCAGGCTTCGGTTTCATATTCAATCTCGCCGTTATATTGATAACAAGCAAGTTCTCGCCAAGCATCAAATGCGTACATATAACGTGTATCCAGGGTGCCGTAATCTGCGCCGATGCCCTCGATCCAATACCTTTTTTCCTGAATAAAATCTGATTCTAAAGTGAGTCGCTTTCGTTTAGCGCCGGATAAAAGTGTGACCGAATCAATGGCTGTGACTTTTACAGGAAGATCATTAAATGAATCGCCAAGTTGAATTGTTTCGCCAATATTTGCCTGGAATTTATACATTAAAAACTCGTCTGAATAGCCATTTCCTAATAATTCTTTCATAAAAACATTGCCTGCAGTGTCTTCCCGATAAAGATTGCCGGTAAACTTTAAACTATCATAATTAAATTCATTTGCTTCATATAATTTATAATAAATATTGCCATCCTGATGCACCGTATCTCGAAAAAGAAAGCGAATCAGGGTACAATCAATGTTGCCATTGTTAAAATCAACGCCGCAGAAGGCTTCGTGCCAGCGGTTATTTTCATTCACAAAAGTGGATTGAGTTTGTTGCGCTGATAACGTTGCGGTGCATAAACTGGCAATTGAAATTAAAAAGTAAAGCTGCTTCATGGTACTATAATTTTGGAGTTAAAGTCCCAAATTGTCACTTTTTTAGATACGAAAGCAGTTTACTATTTACTTTGTCGCAGGTTAGCAATATAATTTTAACAGGAGTTGCCAGCGGATGGGAAAACTTTCGCCAATGCAGATCAAATCACCGGAAATCGGTTGTGAAACATTCAATCGTACAATCAGCGCTTCTTCGGAATCCTGGGCACAGCCCGCAGCGTAAGAAATGCCCATTCCAGCCAGGCTAGCCTGATAGAGCTGGCGCAGGAAATGGCGGCGATTAAAATTCATAAGGTTAGAGGTTTGGTGAACGCTAAATTACATCTGATTTGGCTGGCAAAAATTGGGAAAAATCAAACGGGGCATTTGAAATAATCATAGGCAAATTCCTTGGGAAAGACTATTTTTATGAGTTAGAAACCGATCTTCAATTCTTCCGAATGCTCATTCCTGCACCGCTTCGTGTTAAAATGACAAAAAGCCGAAAAAAAGCGGTCAAATACTGTTTTTGGAAAATAATTTTTTGATAGATTAGCGATTGGAAAAAGAAAGCACAACTTCCCTAAAAACCAACCATATATTTGCCAGCCTCGGTTGAAAAAGATTGCTATTATGAATTGTCAGATAACAGATAGTGCATTAGTTTACTTCACCACATCAATGATTTAAACCTACAATCGTATGTATTTTAACTCGAATGGAAAAGCAGAAGTGACCTACGATGCCATCGTCGTTGGATCGGGCATCAGTGGGGGCTGGGCTGCAAAAGAGCTTTGTGAAAAAGGGCTGAAGACCCTGGTGCTGGAACGCGGGCGCGACGTGAAGCACGGCGATTACCCGACGGCCGGTTTGGATCCCTGGGACCTGGAAAATCGCGACCAGCTCACGCCGGAGGAAATGAAGGATTATCCGAAACAGAGCCGTACCGGCTACACCATCCGTCAATCGAGCAAACACTGGTTTGTGAAGGACACCGAAAACCCGTATGTGGAAGTGAAGCGCTTCGACTGGATGCGCGGCTACCATGTGGGTGGGCGTTCCATCATGTGGGGACGGCAGAGCTATCGCTTGAGTGATTTGGATTTTGAGGCAAATGCGAAGGAAGGCATCGCGGTGGATTGGCCCATTCGCTATGCCGACATTGCGCCTTGGTACGATTATGTGGAAAAATTTGCCGGCATCAGCGGTTCCAAAGAGGGCTTGCCACAATTGCCCGATGGACAGTTTCTGCCGCCGATGGAACTGAACTGTCTGGAACAGCATGTAAAAAAAGGCATTGAATCCAATTTCAAAGAGCGCAAACTCATCATTGGTCGGGTCGCGAATTTAACGCAAGACCACAATGGTCGGACGGCTTGTCAATATCGCAATCGTTGCATTCGGGGGTGTCCTTTTGGCGGTTATTTCAGTAGTAACGCCGCGACGTTACCCGCCGCAGAAAAGACCGGCAATCTGACGCTGCGTCCATTCTCGATTGTGAATTCCATCATTTACGATCCTGCCACCAAGAAGGCAAAAGGCGTGCGCATCATCGACGCTGAAACCAACGAAACGCACGAGTACTACGCTAAAGTGGTCTTCCTCTGCGCATCAGCATTGGGTTCTACCTTTATTTTGATGAATTCAAAATCAGCGGCATTCCCAACCGGATTGGGCAATAGCAGCGGTCAGTTGGGGCATAATTTGATGGATCACCATTTCCGTTGCGGCGCGAGCGGTATTTCGGAAGATTTTGGCGATCAATTCTACAAAGGGCGTCGTGCCAATGGCATTTACATTCCGCGTTTCCGCAATTTGGGCGACAAGGACACTAAAAAAGACTTCCTACGGGGCTACGGTTACCAAGGTGGCGCGAGCCGCGAGAGTTGGATGTCGTCGGTGGCAGAAATGCGCGTGGGCGCCGGTGCTGCATTTAAAGATGCATTGTTGGAACCCGGACCCTGGCAGATGGGGATTACCGCATTTGGCGAATGCTTGCCGTATTACGAAAATAAGGTGGAACTGACCGAAGAAGTGCGCGATAAATGGGGACAGCCGACTTTGAAATTCGACGCCGAGTGGAAAGAAAATGAGCAACTCATGCGCAAGGACATGATGGAAGCTGCCGCGGAAATGCTCGAAGCCTCCGGCTTGAAAAATGTGCGGATGTTCGACTCGAATTCCTGGCCCGGCTTGGGCATTCACGAGATGGGTACCGCCCGCATGGGACGCGACCCGAAAACCTCGGTTTTGAATGCGTACAATCAAGTACATGATGCAAAAAATGTATTTGTAACCGATGGAGCCTGTATGACTTCGGCATCTTGTGTGAATCCGTCGCTGACGTACATGGCGCTCACCGCCCGTGCCGTAGATCACGCTGTGAATGAGTTGAAGAAATTGAATTTGTAAAACTGTGTTCGTGTGTTCAAGTATGCTGGTGTTCACCTTAGCGTGAACATGAACACCTGAACACACCAACACCTGAACACAATAAAAAATGACTCGCAGAGAAGTTATAAAACAAACCGCCCTGCTCACCGGCTATGCCCTTACGGCTTCGATGATTCAGGGAATTATGAGTGGTTGCCAATCGACCACCAGCCACGCCGAGTGGAAGCCCTCCTACTTTACGCAGGAGCAGGCTGATCTGATTTCGGCGGCGGCGGAGCGCATCTTGCCGCGTACCAATACGCCGGGTGCCCTCGATGCCGGCGTGCCGGAATACATTGAAATCATGGTGAAAAACACCTTTCAGCCACGCGAGCGCGAAGCGTTTCAACTAGGGTTGAAGAGTTTCAATCCGAATGCCATTGCACAATTTGGCAAGCCCTTCCTGGAATTGACTACGGAAGAGCAGGAAAAAGTGCTGGTGAAAATGGAAAGTGAGGAGATTCTGAACGAAATCGAGCGCCGCGAACGCAATTTCTCTGATCCGATGGCAAACATCGAGCGCCAGATCGAAAAACGCGCCAACAGCCGCAACCAGGAAATGGAAACGCCGCCAATGGTGGTGGACTGGGAAGCTTTCGAGCGAAATCGCCTGAATAGTGACTACCCGTTCTACCTGCGTTTCAAGCAGTTGGTACTGGCAGGCTACTTCTCGTCCAAACTGGTCGGCACCGAAGTAACCAATTACGACCCGAATCCAGGCGTATATAAAGGCTGCATCCCCTTGTCGGATGTACCAAACCAACGCATTTACTCGTTGTAAATAAAGGTGAAATGTGAGATTTGAAAGCATAAAAACTTCACTTCTCACATTTCCTTTACCTGCGTTTCCGATCTCAAATTTCCAATTTCACGTTTCCGATTTCACATTTCACTTTTCAAATTTATCACTATGTCTTCTCGCCGCGATGCTTTAAAAACTGCCGCCATGAGCCTCGGCGCTCTGGCACTAACGCCGACAACCGTTATGAGCAAAACCTTGGACGCACTGGAAGTACCCAAGCGCGACTTCCGACACTCCGTGTGCTATTGGTGTTACGGCAGCATTCCGCTGGAGTCCTTTGCCGAGCAGGCGAAGAGCCTGGGCATTGCCTCGATCGAATTGTTGACTGCCGACCAATGGAAAACCGTACAAAAATATGGCTTAACCTGCGCGGTAGCCACTATTCCCAACGCTAGTCTGACCGAAGGGTATAACAACCCCGTCAATCATGCCAAATTGCAGCAAGCGCATTTAAAAGTGATTGATCAGGCGGCGGACGCAGGCATTCCGCAAGTGATCGTTTTCTCCGGCAATCGCGGGACCGGCAAAGCCAAAATCAGCGACACCGCCGGCATTGAAAACTGCGCCAAAGGCTTGGACAAAGTGGTGAAACACGCCGAGAAAAGAGGCATCACCGTCATCATGGAATTGCTCAATAGCAAGGTCGATCACAAAGATTATCAGTGCGACCACACGGCCTGGGGCGTTAAACTCGCAGAGAAAATCGGCTCGCCGCAGTTCAAATTATTATACGACATTTACCACATGCAAATCATGGAAGGCGACGTGATCGCCACTATTCGCAAACACAAAGACTACATCAGCCACTTCCACACCGGCGGCGTTCCCGGCAGACACGAAATCAATGAGTCCCAGGAACTCAACTATAAAGCCATCATGAAAGCCATCGCCGACCTTGATTTTAAAGGCTTTGTGGCACAGGAATTCATTCCAACGTATGAAAATAAAATCGCCGCACTGAAGGAAGGCGTGGACATTTGTAGTGTGTGAAAGGGTTGAAAAGTTGAAGGGTTGACAGGTTGATACCTAACCAAAAGACCGGGCAATTCGCTTCAAGTGAGTTGCCCGGTCTTTTTATTAAGCAATTAGCGAATTTTACGTTGCCCTAATCTGTAATAACTACATTAATATAGCTTCAAATGCTCAGAAAACAGGGTAGGCTGCAATCACTTTTACTGTATTTGCCCAATTCTTACATCACTTTTATTTGTAAAACTTTCCTACACGGTGTGGCGCACCTCTCTCATTAACAAAATAAACATTTGCGGCACCTTTTTCATTTGACAGTGCGTGCATCGGATCATTCAGTGCGTGCATCGGGTCACTCAGTGCGTGCACCGGATCACTCAGTTCATGCACCGGATCATTCAGTGCGTGCATCGGATCACTCAGTGCATGCATCGGATCATTCAGTGCGTGCATCGGGTCACTCAGTGCGTGCACCGGGTCATTCAGTGCGTGCGTGGAATCATTCTATGCACGCACGTTTTGCAATGAAATACCTATTTGCTCCTTTTGTAAAAGGCTCTACTGAAATACTCGGCGTGGTGGCTGCCCGGCAAATCCAGCGGAGCAATTGGATTTGCCTAGACCTTTTGGTTCCTTTTGGGGCGATGCCAAAAGGAACAAGAAAAACGAATTATAGAACCGCTTAAGCAATTCTAGATAGGATAAAAAACCAAAGTTTAATTTAAGCATACCTCAAAAAATAGGTAATGGGTTAATGCGGCTGTTCTTTCTTTTAGATTTCGCAAATCTTGAAGATTTACGAAATCACTTCACAAAAATTTGAATACCTTTAATTACGCTAGGCTTCGAAACTTTAAGCATCAAAAACCTGATTGAAATGTCTCAAGTATTAAAACTCCGCATTGTTTTAGAAAAACCGCCGGTCGGTGTCGCTTTTGGCTTGCAAAAAGGGAGTGGCAACCAGTATGAAGTCTTGCAAACACAAAGCTCCAGGTCCGAAGATTTACAATTTGAATGTACGGTACAGGTGAAAGCCGAGCAAGCCGAAGCGCCCAATTTGCTGGGACCCTTTGTGCAAGGTCCTAAAAACGGACGCTTTATTTACTTGGATATCGGCACCTTAGCAGGGCAGCCAGGTTCGGTTTGGAGTCGGCGATTAAAAATTCCCTTGCAGGGCATTACCTGGGCAATGGTGGAGCAAATGCTTGCTAATCCTGATCTGATTTTGGAGACGCGGGTGCCGGGAACGGGCAATGATGGAACGCCGAATTGTGCAACGGTGAAACCATTTGACGGATGGCATCTTACATTAAAATGAATCCTTGATACCGCTATGCTCTTCTATAGAAATAACCACATACTATTATAAATCAACTTCTTGTAAAGAAAATCTCACCAGTATGTGTAGCTTTGTACGAGCAAGCAACAAGTGCTTGACTGCATTCTAAACCTATTTCTATTCTAAAAACCGATTCAATACGATGAGAAACACTTACCTTTTACTTACCCTTGGCTTACTTGGTTTTAGCATGAGTAGCCAGGCTCAGATTACCGTTACAAACACGACCTTTCCAGTTTTAGGCGATACGCTTTACTATGCTTTTGACACAAGTCCCGATGTGTTCGTTTTTACGCCTCCCGGTGGTAATCAGAACTGGGATTTCAGCAGTTTGACGGCAGATTTTACCCAGCGGCAGATTTTTACAAGCCCCTCCAACGGCACTGCCGGTGCGGATTTTCCCGGCGCTAACCTACTGTACGTCAACGGCACGGTTGAAAATTATCTGCAAGTGACCAACCAGGAAGTGCGTCTCCTGGGGTACTACGGTGCCGACCCGGTTGGGATCGGCTTCAATGCTGCCATTCGCTACAATCCACCCATTGTGGAACGGCGCGCGCCCATACAGTTTTTTGACATCAAACCCGCGTCATCGGGGGTGCTGTTTCCTTTTCACCCCAATGTGATACCGGATGCGATCCGGCAGCGCCTGCCCTTTACACCGGATTCGCTGCGCATCAGAATTGCGATCAATCGTACAGATGTGGTAGATGGCTATGGTAACCTGACGATTCCCGGCGGGACGTATCCGGTGCTGCGCGAAAAGCGCACGCAATATCGGGAGGCTCGATTGGATGCAAAAGTGCCGCCGCTAGGCTGGCTGGATGTGACGGATGTGGCGATTCAGGCAGCAGGCTTGAGTAGTTTGGGCGTGGATACGACCGTGACGTACAACTTTTTTAATAATACTTCCAAAGAACCCATTGCTATTGTAACGCTCAACAGTGACCAGGCTACGCCGAGGCTTGTGCAATACAAATCCAATCGCCTGAGGACGGATGTAACGGAAGTGGAGGCAGCAAGCCCGCAGGTGTTGGCTTTTCCGAATCCGGCAGCGGGTAAGGTGCAGTTTCGTTTGAATGCGGTAAAAGCAGGGCAGTATCGCTTGAAGCTTTATAATGTGTTGGGCATAGAAGTGTTCAGTGAAAACCTGCAAATGCCGGGAGGGCAATTTGAAATGACCTTAGACCTTACGAAGTGGGAGGCAGGTACTTATTTTTATAATCTGATGGATAGCCAGGGCATTATCAGCGCTACTAAACAATTGGTTATACTGAAATGATATGTTAATCATAGATTTACTAAACCTTTACAGGTTTAGTAAATCTATTACACATTCACACACAGGCTGAAGCCCGTGCTACTTTACTCCGTTTTACAGCCTTCTTTCCGCCGCGTGTCGGTGATGTTGATGATCTTCCAGCCGTCCGCTGATTTAAACATGGTGAACATATTATATCCGCAGTGGCTGAAATTTTTATTCAGAAAGAAAGAATACTCCGTCCAGGCGGTTGCCAGCTGACCATCTACCGTTACATCATAACTGTAAATGCGCTCATCATAATAATTGCCATTCTTCGTGCCGGCAAAATTGAGGAAGCCTTTTACATCGCCTTTGCGATAGACAGGCTTGCCTTCTTTGTCCATACCGGTGGAACCCATCGTTGCATCCGGGTGAAATAAAGCGCTCATAACACTCGTATCCTGTGCGCGATACGCATCAAATAGTTTTTTAATGACGGTTTTAATGGCTTCTTCATCCGCTTTGTCGGAGGCATCTTTTTGTGCAAAGGTAAAAGTGCTCACCAGCAGGAACAGCGCGAGAAATATCAATTGCTTCATAGAATTTATGTTTTTTAAGTGAAGAATAAGATAAAGACTTCGGAAGTCTTGGAATTTTATTTTCTTTTTGCTTTCAAATATTTTTTCGGAATGGGCACCCCGCTTGATTCGGCTTGCCACATGAGGCTTACAATCCACCAGCGATTTTGG
>JBKBWT010000026.1:1265-1676 GCA_046314415.1 Saprospiraceae bacterium | reverse complement strand
CCTTTGTCAAAAGGCTCGCCCGTGGCGGTGCGGAGCGTTTCGTACACCATAAAAACCTGCGCAATGTCGCCATAGCGGTCGATGGTCAGGCTGCCTACCGTTTCAAAAAAATCCTGCGCTTCGATGCGCGGTGCAATGTTTTTGGCGTAATCTTCCACCGAGCTTTCGCGGATGAACAGTTGGCCATCTTTATTTTTGCTGCGAATATGGAATTTTACATCTCCTCTAAACAGATTGCGGAAGCGATCTACGTCAATTTTTTTACCTGCCGGACCGGAAATGACCTCCAGAATGGCATTCATCGTGCTTTCAATCGTCTCGGTATCTTTGGTATAATCCTGTGAAAATGCTGGCTGTACGCATAGAAGAAATGCATATAAAAATAGCCGGTAAAATCGGGTTTTCATAGCT
>JBKBWT010000026.1:0-1255 GCA_046314415.1 Saprospiraceae bacterium | reverse complement strand
GATTAAAGCAATAAAAGTAGGAAAATTTATTTTTTTCCTGACGGTTTACTAAAAATTTGCAATTTTACCGAATGAGTACGCTGGACAATAAAAGGTGCCAGGGTGCATAAATTTTAAAATTAGTTTGAATATGAGAGTTCTTCTTTTGCTGATCGTTTTGTTTATAAGTGCTTGTTCTACAATTACTTCGCTGCCTAGCCAACGCGAAGCAAAATCTTATGCGCCGGATTATTTCGCGCCGGATAGTTGGGCAGCGCTGCCGACCAAAGCCGATAATGCTGACCGTACCCCTGCTGACACAATGCCGGATCGGCAGGCAAGCGCCGAAGCCGACGTATTCTTCTTGCATCCAACCACTTATACCGAAAAGCGTAAAAAAAATGACCCCTGGAATGCTTCCATTTATGATATTAAACTCAATAAAAAAACCGATGATTATCCCATTCTTTACCAGGCAAGTCTGTTTAATGCAGCAGGGCGTGTGTATGCGCCGCGTTATCGGCAAGCGCATTTAAGTGCTTATTTTCTGGAGGATACAATTAAGCAAAAAGAAATATTTGATATCGCATATAATGATGTAAAGCGCGCTTTTGTACATTATTTAAAACATTATAATAAAAATCGCCCAATTATTATAGCCTCGCATAGCCAGGGCACCACGCATGCCAAGCGCCTGTTGCGCGAATTTTTTGATGGCAAACCATTACAAAATCAATTAGTGGCGGCTTATTTGGTGGGTATCCCGGTAGAAGCGGATTATTTTTCATACTTAAAACCTTGTGATTCCGCTACGGATAACGGGTGTTTTATGAGTTGGCGCACCTATCAGAAAGGGCGTTACCCGAAGTGGCACAAACCCGGCACGCCGGTTGTAGTTACCAATCCGCTGACCTGGAGTTCAGATACGTCCTACGCCGAAAAGACACTTAATAATGGCGGCGTATTATATAAATATAATGTTATTTTACCGGCAATAGCAGACGCACAGGTACATGATGGCTTGCTTTGGATCAACAAGCCCAAGTTTCCCGGTAGTTTTCTCTGGTGGAATCCCAATTATCATGCCGGTGATTATAATTTATTTTATTTAAATGTAAGATATAACGCCCGGCAACGGGTACAATCATATTTGAGTAACAAATAATAGAGTTGCGTCCATGTAAATAGTTGAAAATCAAAGTTGATTAAATTTGGGGTTAAAAAAGGAGCATGAGCCTAAATTATAAAGCCATAAAAGAGGATCGACAATGGCGAG
>JBKBWT010000025.1:0-27037 GCA_046314415.1 Saprospiraceae bacterium | reverse complement strand
TAGGATTATTTACAACCAAATCAGAATGAAGCGCCAATATGATATGGATATGATATTGGGTATTTGTGCCGGTCTTTGGAATTTTTTAATATGCTGATAATCAATTTGACGCAAGTCTATTGTAATTCTAAATTAATCAATTTTTTAGCAATAAAATCTCCGAAAGGCAAAGTTAATCCGGTTAATGCGGTGAGCGGCAGGTCAAAGAAATAATGCACGCCACCGGGCAAAAACCGAACGCCCAAATAATGAACTTTGCCACTTAAAGGAATGGTAAATGCCTGTTTATTCGTCACCGACAAAACACTTTCTTCAGCCTCCTCGCAATTAAAAATCAAATCAACGGCACCGTCCGCCACTACCTGATAAGCATAACCCAGCAATTTTTCGGATGACTTCAGTTCCCAATAATAAGCAACATAAGGCTGCAGCGCTTCGCTCGGTTGGAATTCTTGATACTGCAATTGCCCATTTGACCTGCCGTCAGCACCTGGCTGCAATGGTAAAAAAGATTGGCGAATGAATTGAATTTTTTCCAAAACCGACTTTTTATAAGTAAACTTGCTCTGGCAAGCATACGTTTGCAAAATGTCAAAAATTTTAGAGTAAAAAATTAATGTTTTTGTTCAAACCGGATGCCTGATTTTACCTTCAAACGCGCCGAGCGCCTCAAGAGTCGCACTGTGATTGAGCAATTGTTCAAGCAGGGACAATCGTTTGCCCAGTATCCACTGCGGCTGGTGTGGACCGTGCAGGAGGAACGACAGAGTGCGTTTCCGGTGCAATTTGCCTTGACGGTGCCCAAGAAAAAATTTAAAAAAGCCGTGCAGCGCAATCGGATTCGCCGGTTGGTGCGAGAAGCCTACCGACTGAACAAACATCGCTTGTATCGGGCACTGGAGGGTGCAGACGCGCAATTGGCATTTTTGGTTATTTACACTGGTCAGGAGGCGTTGTCATTCCAGGAAATTGAAGCAGCCATGCAGCAGATGATACGTCGCTTTATAAAAAAATGGCGGGCAGACAACCAAATCTGATTTTGCGCGCTCTCTTGCTAAACGGCATTCGGAGAACCGATACCCTGTGCCAGGTGTTTCATCCTAAAATCCTGACTATGCGAATCTTCGCTCTATTGCTTTTCTCAAGTATAATGCTATCTGCTAATGCACAAAAGGTATTGCAAATAGAAAAATATGGCAGTGCCAGAACAAAAAAAATTTATATTGGTCAGGAAATCAATTATAAACTCAAGAACGATGAGGTGTGGTATCGCGGCGTGATTGAAAACCTCGACATTGAACGCAATTGGATTGTAATGCCCGACCGCTACGTGCCACTCGATAGCATTGAAGCATTTCGTCGCCCGAAAGGCTGGAGTAAAGCGGCTCGCACTTCGCTCTATACTTTTGGTGCCGGCTGGTCGGCTAATGCCTTGATAGGTACGCTCACCGACAATAACCCTGATACGCATTATCTTTGGTCGGATGCCGTTGTGACGGGCACTTCCTGGCTCACCGGTTGGATTCTGCCAAAGATTTTCAAGAATAAAATCACCAAATTCGGTAAAAAGCGCCGCCTGCGCATGTTGGATTTGACATTTAAACAGGGAGCACCGGTGAAAGCATAAACCTTTTTTTGACAAAATTAAATTGTGAAAAGATTGGACCAAAATGACGTTGTTGCTCTTCCTCATCTTCATAGGTACTACACTGGTTCAACTCTTTTACTGGCTATTCATTTTTTCCAAACTCGCACTTTATAAAGTGCCTCTGCTGATGGATGAGGATGACGAGCAAGCGCCGATCTCTGTTATCATTTGCGCCCGGAACGAAGCAGAAAATTTGAAAAAAAATTTAGACCTTTTCCTAAATCAAAACTACCGTTCCTTTGAAATAATTGTCGTAAATGACCATTCAACCGATCAAACTGCTGAGGTGGTCTTGAATTTTCAAAAAAAATATGCCAATTTGCGTCTCGTTAATTGCAGCGGGCATAAGTTGCCGGGCAAAAAAGCTGCATTAACCGTTGGAATTAAAGCTGCACGTTACGACACTATTGCGTTAAGCGATGCAGATTGCCAACCCGCCAGCCCTGATTGGCTTCGATTAATGCAAGGGGCGCTACGGCAAAAAGTCAAAATTGGGCTTGGTTACAGCCCATATCAGTCACACAGAGGCTTTTTAAATCTTTTCATTCGCTTTGAGACCATTTACACGGCAATTCAGTATTTTTCTTTTGCGCTGATGGGCATGCCCTACATGGGCGTGGGTCGAAATCTTATCTACTCCAAATCCGTTTTTTTCCAGACAAAAGGCTTTCAAAAGCATCAAAATATCGCTTCCGGAGATGATGATCTCTTCGTAAATGAAGCGGCACAATACGCAAACGTTCAAATTGTCATACATCCAGGCGCTTTTGTGTTTTCCGAACCGAAAAGAACCTGGAGAGGCTACTACCACCAGAAATCCCGACATCTAAGCACCGCTACCAGCTATCAGGGTAGGCATCAGGTGTGGTTGGGTGCATTGTCGTTGAGTCATGCACTACACTACCTACTGGCGATTTCCCTGTTGTTGGGCGGTACATTTGTAATCCCAATATTCATCACAGTGCTGGTGAGAATGGCAGTAGTCTCATGGACATATTACAACGTACTCCAAAAATTACAAGCAATGGCCTTGTGGCGGTGGATTCCACTGCTCGACGCCGCTTATGTCCTGTACTACCTCGTATTCGCACCTGCGCTACTAATCGGTAGAAAGGACGTATGGAAGCAGTAACCCCTAGCCCCTTTTGCCTGACCCACCGGGCGTATGAAGACTATGAACTGGTGCAGCAGGCGGTACGAGGCAACCAACAAGCGTATGCCTCATTATTGAATCGGTATCAGCAATCGGTGTACCACACCATGTTCCGGATGGTGCGCAATGACGAAGACGCCACTGACCTGACAATGGAAGCCTTCGGCAAGGCATTTTGTAACCTGATCAGCTATGTGCCGCGTCACGCATTTAGCACCTGGCTGTTCAAAATTGCGATTAACAATTGCATTGACCACATCCGACGTAAGCGCCTGATGCTCACTTCTTTGGACGAATCAATGGAGTCGGAAATCGACAATGAATTTGGCGACAAGCTGCGCGACTGGGCACGTAACCCCGAAGAGCAATTTATTCGCAAGCAGCGACTAGATTTGATGCGGCGGGCACTGATGCAGTTGGATCGCAAGTACCGCTTGATGATTGAAATGCGCTATTTCGAAGAATTGAGTTATGACGAGATAGCCGAGGAAATGGATTTGCCGCTTGGTACAGTGAAAGCACAACTCTTCCGTGCCAAAGAACTTTTGTACGAACTGCTACAAAAACCCGGATATAGCAACTATTTCGACTTTTCTAAAAAAAGGACTAAAAAAGAGAGTCTAGCGTAGAAAATTACAACAATGTTTACCTGGCAGCACCGCTTTGGTTTGAGCTGCATCATAACCGAAGCGGTGTTTTTATTTACATTAAATCTTAAATAATAGATTAGAAATTTTAAGTATAAGATAAAAAATAATTTGTAAATTACTGATATATAATTATTTAATTTCACATTTCACATTTCACATTTCACATTTCGTACTAAGATTCTCTTACTAAAGTCACACCGGCAGAGCTCCCTACACGTTTGGCACCCGCATCAATCAGGCGCAGTGCATCTTCGCGGGTACGAATACCGCCAGAAGCTTTGATTTTAATTTGATCGTTGAGTAAATGCTTCAAAGTGCTGACTACTTCTACGGTAGCACCCTCGCCGTTAAATCCGGTAGAGGTTTTAACAAAATCAGGCTTGATTTCCAGGCAGATATCTGCCAAGCGTCGCAGTTCGTCTTCCGTGAGTAAACCGGTTTCCAGTATAATTTTAATGGATTTACCCTTGAGGTGAGCAGCCATCACCATACTATCAATATCATTGCGCACGTAATTCCAATTACCGTTTTTTACGGCACAAAGATTAATAACCGCATCTACCTCGCTAGCGCCGTCGTCAATTGCACGCTTTACTTCCTCTACTTTTGCGGGCGTTTGGGCGTAGCCCATCGGGAAACCAACGACAGTAGCCACTTTGACTTTCGCATTGGCACCCATCAGGAAGTCAGCCGCATGACTTACATAAAATGGCGGGATGCATACCGCCGCAAATTGATACTGAACCGCTTCGGTACAAATGCGCTTAATATCTTCGAAGGTACAATCTGCTTTCAAGATTGTATGATCAATAAAGCTAGCCAAGTTCATAATATGGCATGGGGTTAAAAAGTGTGATTAATTAGGTCGTCCAACAATACATAAACAGCCTGCAATATATTATAAAATCACTAACTAGTAGCTATTTGATAATGTTAAAATAAATTATATTTACTAATATTAAACAAAAAGCACCAATGTCAGGACATTGGTGCTTTTTGTTTACCAACCTAAATCTATCCTATTGTAGTAAAACAATCTCTGAAAACTTCTTTTCATCTTTATATACCACATGCAGGTAATATTTTCCTCTGGGTAAATTGGTCACATCGAAAGCTACGGTTCGGTTAGAACGGAAAGCTGCATTTTGTTGATTATCTCCAGGGGTAAAGTTGCGGGCAGTGCGTAAGTCACCATCGCGAATGAATTCTACCCGTTTCAGGTTTTCAGCGGCAAAATCAGACGTGAATTGTAAGGAGACCGTGCTATTCGCCGGATTAGCGGAGGTCATCATAAAACCGGAGCCATTTTGCAGGTAGTAAGTCCAACTGCCGCCAACCCCGCACCTATTCGCTGCCTTTACTTCTACCCTGACAAAATTGCTGGTAGATACATAACAAACATTACTTTCATTGTACGTCACTCCATTGAAGGTAAAGCCGCAAGCGCCACTGTTGGGTAAGATATAGCCGCTGCCGTTTACAATGCGCCACTTGTAAGAAGCACAAGGGCTTTCCGATTCGATGCGCAGCAGCGTATTGCCATTGATGTAGTTGATAGATTGATTAGGCGAAGCGCCATAGAGCGTGGGGGTACCTGCCTGTACGTACTGCTGTACAGACTGGGGCGCCTGGCAGGCGTTGTTGGCAGTAAGCGTAAGCGTTCCGCTTTGTGTAGCCGAGATGTTGGTATTGGCAGTGTTGTTGGGTGTGGCTGTAATGCCACTGGTACCACTCCAGGAGAAAGACGTAGCATTGGTAGCCGAGCCGCTCAGGGCTTTGGTTTCACCGGAGCAAACGACATCATTGTTTAATCCACTGATACTTGGAAAGCCGACCTGGGGGCGATCCATTAAAAGATCAAAATATTGCAAGAAACAGTTGTAATCACTTCGCCGATAACGCAAACTGATTAATTGATCCGTACTGCCTGCCGGGGCTGTTACTGTGATGCTGTTGGTAGTGGAAGAACCGCTCCAGCCAGATGGTAAAACCCATTGATATACCACACTGGTGCTGGGGCTGGTAGTAGGCGGAGCCGCCGTAAGCGTGAAAGTTCGGGTACCACACGGTACCGGAACAGTTGCATTATTGGAATAGGCACCGCTTACTCCTCCACCCGTGATTGTGATATTAGAAATAGGAGCAATGTGTTTGACAGTCACTACTCGTTCGACAGTACGAACGATATTTGTTTGCCCGACTTTTGTCCAAGTAACGGTCACTTTAATCCTTTTGATGGTAGTGTTGGAAGTGTTTTCCCAACGAACGTTCACTGTGGAGGCATTGTCTGGACCAATGATTGCTCCATCTACTACCGGATCCACATCCCAATTTATAGACCTTATCCAGGTACCGTCCGGTGAGCTAGCGACTCCTAAGTTATAAAGGGCAGTAACACATTCTGGATCAATATTAAAACAATTAGACGAGGTAGAGTTACAACTAATTGAGACAGTAGGATTAGGTGTCTGCCCTAAAGCTAATGTAGTGCAAAATATGATAAAAGCAAATATTAGGATTTTATTCATGACTTTTTACTTTTTTTAATTTAAAAATGGTAATTCACAAATAGTCTAAAAAAAGGCTTGATCGCTACATCGTAAGTCCAGCCTTGTCCAAGTATGTGTCTATCTAGTTGTTCATTAGGAAGGCTATTGTCGGCATTAACGTTAACAATAAGCATTTGATCAGAAAAATCAACGCCTTGAACAATTAAGGATGATTCAGCAGAGATAGACAAACGAGAAAGTAAATGGTAGCGAAATCCGTTGATCAGGCGGATGCCGCCTCCTTCTCGCAAACTCATTCGGTCAATCACTGAATTAGCTTGTTCAGGAATGTTTTGATTTCCAATACTAAGAGTTGTCCTAAAAGGTATCCAATAGCGATCTTTCTCTCTTGTATAAAAGAGATCAGCCGCTGCATACCATCTTAACCTTTCTATACTGCGTTCGTATTGAATGCCTACAAATACATTGAAATTTGTTCGTCTTGTTTCACGATCATCACGAAACAGATAGTTTAGTCTACTTATAGTATCTATTGTTCCAAAGACCATTGTAGATAAGGTATCATCTACCCAATTCATCTCCAAGCCGATACCCCCGCGCAGCGCCCACTTTTCCTTGAAGAAGTACCGCACTACAAAATTGTAAGGCTCGCGTTGATCCCAGATGGGTTTGAGGTCGAGTCCTATTTCCCACTTACTGCGGGGGAAGCTGGCGGTATCTTTGCGCATCAGTTGGGCGGTGGCGGTAGTGGCGCTCAGTAACAAGAGTAGCAGGAATGCAAAATGTAAGGACGCTGGTTTCATACGTTTATTCATTTTTTAGTTTAGGAAATACTATGTTAGGAATGGTCTAAGTCAGATCATTCAATCGTTAAAAAATACAGGCTTGTAAGGGATAAACTAGCGCCCGGTCAAGTGCGGCAGCAGCAAAAGCGCTAGGAACTGTCGTTGCAGTTTCGGCATTTTTTCATAGATTTGTACTTTATTGAGTTAAACAATAAGGCTTTTGTCGCCGGGCTAGCACTTGGCGGCATCAGCCTTTTTTCCAAAAAAGGCACAGCAATGGCTATCACGCCAGGATTCCGTTTCTCTTTAAATTTTCTCTACGTAAAATATTTGCTATGCAAAACAAACCACTGCGCATGCTTGCACAAGTCCTGGATTGGCAAAAAATTGAAACATGAAGTAACGAGAGATTAGAAATGTAATTTCAGGTACTTCAATGGATGTTACTGAAGCTATATTTTATAAACTTCACAAATATAATGGAGAAAATAAGTGAAAAGCAAGTTTTTTAAATTAAAAACGGAGACTTTAACAGTGGTAAAAATATCATATTAGCACTGAAATATTATATAATGTGAAAGGGATACCAATTTATTGGTATCCCTTTTTACAAAAAGCACATAATTATTATAAATTATCAGGCACCTTTGCCATGACAATTTTTATATTTTTTGCCGCTGCCACAAGGGCAAGGTGCATTGCGGCTGATTTTCTCTTCGGTACGCCGAATCGTCTCCACTTTCGTTTGGCTCACTGCTTCGGCAGCCGCACGTACCGGGTCAGCTGCACGATTCGTACGCACTTTGCTGGTGTCAGTACGTTGTTCGCGGGCTTGCTCCAGCGAGCGTCCATCCGGTAAAATGAGTGAACCCTTTGATAAATAGGAAGTTACTGATTCATTTACTTCGCCAATTAACTGCTCAAACAGATTGTACGCTTCCATTTTATAAATCACCAGCGGATCCTTTTGCTCAAAAGACGCGGCTTGCACCGATTCTTTCAGGTCATCCATGCTGCGCAGGTGCTCCTTCCATTTTTCGTCAATGATGGTAAGCGTGATCGCCTTTTCAATATCTCGTATAATGGACTTACCGTTGCTGTGAATCGCTTCTTCAATATCGGCAGTAATCATCAATGGATGCGAGCGCCCATCGCTAAATGGCACCAGGATACGCTTGTAATGATTGCCGCGCGTTTCGTGTACCCGCTTGATTTCGGGTAGTAAGGCACTTGTAATTTGCCCCGCTTTACGTTGATAAAATTCATTGAATTGCGCTTCGACCCGATCCGCCACTTCATCGAGCGAGCCTTCCTTGAAATCAATCGCATCCATCTGCGGATCAATGCCTAAATTGCCGAGGGCATCCCGGCGGAAGGTTTCAAAATCACCATTGGTTTTATGATCGGCAACCAGATTTTCGATCTGTGAACGGAACATGGTATTCAAATCCACTGCCAAACGTTCACCCGACAAAGCGTTGCGGCGCTTTTTATAAATAGCTTCGCGCTGAATGTTCATTACATCGTCGTATTCCAGCAAGCGCTTCCGAATACCGAAGTTATTTTCTTCCACTTTCTTCTGTGCCCGTTCAATGGATTTGGATACCATTGAATGCTGAATTACATCTCCTTCTTTATGCCCCATGCGATCCATGAGCGAAGCGATGCGCTCGCTGCCGAACATCCGCATGAGGTTGTCTTCCAACGAAACGTAGAACTGCGAGGTGCCGGGATCCCCCTGGCGACCGGCACGACCACGCAACTGCCGATCTACCCGGCGCGACTCGTGGCGCTCCGTACCGATGATTGCCAAACCACCGGCTTTTTTCACCTGTTCGTTGATCTTGATGTCAGTACCACGACCTGCCATGTTGGTGGCAATGGTTACTTTACCCGATTTACCGGCTTCGGCTACAATTTCGGCTTCGCGCTGGTGTTGCTTGGCATTCAACACATTATGATCAATGCCGCGTAGTTTGAGCATACGGCTCAACTTTTCCGAAATATCTACCGAAGTGGTGCCCACCAGCACCGGACGTCCAGCTTCGCTGAGTTTGACAATTTCTTCAATAACCGCATTGAATTTTTCATTGGCAGTTTTGAACACCAAATCCTGTTTATCATCGCGTACCACTTGTCGGTTGGTCGGAATGACGACCACATCTAGTTTATAAATCTGCCAAAATTCGCCGGCTTCGGTTTCCGCTGTACCGGTCATACCCGCGAGTTTGTGGTACATACGGAAGTAGTTTTGCAGCGTAACGGTAGCGTATGTTTGGGTAATCTCGCCTACTTTTACACTTTCCTTAGCTTCCAGCGCCTGGTGCAAGCCGTCCGAATAGCGGCGACCCTCCATCAAACGACCGGTTTGCTCATCTACAATTTTCACTTCCCCATTGATTACCACGTATTCTTCATCGCGTTCAAAAAGCGTGTAGGCTTTTAGCAATTGGTTCATGGCGTGTAGGCGACGCGATTTGACCGCAAACTCCTGTGCCAGTTGGTTTTTAGCCAGTTCTTTCTCTTCGCGACTCAACTCCTCATCACTATCAATTTCCACCATGCGCGACGTGATATCCGGCACGATGAACATATCCGCATCTTCCTGACCTTTGGCGAGGTATTCTGCGCCGAGTTCGGTTAATTCTACCTGCCGGTTCTTCTCGTCGATGGTAAAATACAGCGGCTCGTCCACCAGGTGCATATTTTTAGATTGCTCCTGCATGTAGAAGTTTTCCGCTTTTTGTAACATTACCCGCATTCCATCTTCACTCAAAAACTTGATAAGCGGACGGGATTTAGGCAACGACCGATAAGCTCGTAATAATGCCATGCCCGCTTCACCTTCTTTGTAACCGCTCGCTCCTTGTTTCACCAAATTTCTCGCTTCTGCCAAATATTGGGTTGCCAGGCGTTGCTGCGCCGACATTAATTTTTCGACAAAAGGTTTGAGGTTGACGTACTCTTCGTCTTCGCTATCGTGGCTAACCGGACCAGAAATAATCAGTGGGGTACGTGCATCGTCAATTAAAATGGAGTCCACTTCGTCCACCATGGCAAAATGGAGTTTGCGCTGCACCATTTCATCGCTGGAGCGCACCATGTTGTCGCGCAGATAATCGAAGCCAAATTCGTTATTCGTACCGTAAGTAATGTCGGAATAATAAGCATCGCGGCGTTCCTGCGAGTGCGGTCGGTACTTATCAATACAATCCACCGTCAGGAACAGGAATTCAAAAATAGGACCGACCCACTCCGAGTCACGTCGAGCCAAATAATCGTTGACAGTAACGACGTGTACTCCTTGACCGCTCAAGCCATTCAGGTAAGCTGGAAGCGTTGCCACCAGGGTTTTACCTTCACCCGTTGCCATTTCCGCTATTTTACCATCGTGGAGCACCATACCGCCAATGAGCTGCACATCGTAATGGATCATGTTCCACGTAATGTCGCCTCCGGCGGCTATCCATTGGTTTTTCCAAATGGCTTGATCGCCTTCAATTTTGATATAATTTTTATTCAAATTGGCTGCCAGGTCGCGGTCGTGCTCGGTCGCTGTCACTGTCAATGTCTCATTTTTCGTAAAGCGGCGAGCCGTTTCCTTCACTACTGCGAATGCCTCCGGCAGGATATCTTTTAGAATGACCTCGAGTTCTTTGTCTCGTTCCTCCTGCAACTTGTCAATTTCCGCAAAGAGTTCTTCCTTGCGGGAAATGTCCTCTTCATTAACGGCTTCCTCGTGCATGGCACGCATATCTTCGTCAATTCCCGCCAGGTGTTCGGCGATGCGCTGCCTGAATTCCAGGGTTTTGTGGCGCAGGTCATCGTTGCTAAGCGATTGATAAGCTTCGGCGTATTCGTTGATGGTTTCGACCACTGGCAGGTACGCATTTACGTCCCGCTCGTATTTGGTGCCGAAGATGTTTTTAATAGATTTACTTATAAAGTTGAACATATGTCTTGATTTCGTATTAATGCCTGCCAAACTTGCTGGCAGCTAATTCTTAACGCTGAGGAACTATTAATATGATGGTTTAATTTTTACTTTCTTAAAAATGCCTACAAAGATACAATAGATTGCGCAGAAAGGCTTTCTATTTTTGCACAGATATTGTACCAAAGCTTAGCTTCTGCCAAAATGACAAATAAAGGACGAGAAAGGTTTTGAACGGTTTTAGGTAGGTGTTGTATATTTTTCTGAAAGAGAACATTTTATCGAAAAAGGAAGTTGAGTAGTTGTTGGTCGGTGAATGGTAATAATTTGCTAAAAAGAATAATCTCCTTAAAATGAATATTCGTTGGGTACTATTGTTTCTATTATTGTATATGATATTTAGTTGTACTTCTGATACCAAAGACATTCGCAATTACTATTTCCCGCTTAAAGAACTCACGGAAGGCTTAGTATATGAATATCAGTCGGTCAATAATGATACGCTTGCGCCCGATCGTTGGTATTACCGTTCATTTGTGACGGACAGTGCAGTTTATCTCACCAGCACTTATTACGATCCTGTCACTTTGACACCTACGCAGCTCATGCGCGAGGAAATGGTAAGTAATGGCATGATGGTGAATAATTTGTACCTTTTTGAGACCGATTCGACCGGCAAGCAGCAGCAAATTGAAGCCCAAATAATAGGGGGAAGCATTTTCCCGTTTGAGGTAAGAGATTCCGGGGGCATATTTTTATTCAAAACATCCTGGCAATCAAAGGCGCAAAACGCAACTTACACTTTAATTAAAAACCGACGCTACGTAGGCGATACTACTTTTGTATTTAAAAATCAGCGCTATGATGCGGTGATATTCAGCATAAAAGAGCTGATCGAACAACGACAGGAAGGCGCGCTGGAGCAACAATATTCCAGTACAGAGTGGTATGCAAAGGGCTTGGGCTTAGTGTATTACCGCAAAGACGTATCACCGACTTTCGTCCTGGAATATCGCTTGGTTGATCGCTACCCCATGGAACAATTGGAAGGCATTTTCAAGCAAAAACTACAGCAATGAAAAATTGGGCAACTAAAAGAAAGAGACATTATAAAATGCAGGTGAGATACACGCTTACGGTCTCGCTGTTTATTGTACTTTTCGTTTTTGCAAAAAATAGCCTTCAGGCACAAGTGCAGGCGCCGAATTTTCTGTGTATAAAAAATGATACCTTGCAGTGGGATGTTCCGGTCAATACTTGCGGCACATTCATCAGTTATATTGTTTATACCAGTCTAAATCAAAATGGTCCTTACTCCCCTTTGGATACCATTACCAATGCCAATCAAACCAGCTATTTTCACGAAAATGCCGGTACAAACCGTCGGTTTTATTATTTGCAGAGCCGCTATAACTGCCCAGGGCAGCCAATATTATCATCCGATACACTAGACAATCGTATTCCTGAGCCGCCCAGTATCAGTTCGGTTTCAGTGGAACCCAATGGTTATGTGCGCTTGAACTGGGTGCCCAGCCCTTCACCGGAAGCGTATGCGTATGTCATTTCCAAAAATCTGGCATCCGGCACGACGATTATTGACACGGTTGTAAATGGGATCACTTATCTGGATAGCTCGGCGCGTGGCAACGAACGGGTCGAAACGTATTATGTGACAACGCTTGACCGCTGTGGCAATGGTAGCTTGATTCCCCCGGCACACAGCACGCTGCTGCTGAAGGCGACTGGTGCCAGCGCTTGCGATCGTACTGTTAAGTTGGATTGGGCATTGTACCGAAATTGGCAAAACCCCATCGGGAAACATGAAATCCTCGTGAGTGAAAATGGTGGCACACCGCGTAAGGTAGGCGAAGTAACAGGAACTGCGACCACCTATACTTATCAGAATGCCGGTGCCAATATTGAATATTGTTTCTCCGTGCGGGCAGTAGAAAGCAACACCGAGAATATTGCTGTTTCCAGTCAATCTTGTCTTCGCTTGGACGTAGTGCCAGGTATTACGCAATTGGTCGCTACCAATGTCAGTGTAACGCCGGAGAATCAAGTGGCAGTAAGTTGGATTTGGAATACGGATGCTCAATTAAAAAGCGTTCTTATTCAGCGTTCTACGAATGGTAATACTTTTACCAATGTAAATACCCAAACTACGCCGCCGACTCCGCTTAATTTCAGCAATATCCTGAATGACAATGGTGCCAACCCGGGTCAAGGCGTGGTTTATTACCAAATTAAGACCCAGGACGCCTGTAATGCCGAGGTCACTTCCAATCGCGTAGCGACTATTTTCCTCGAAAGCGCTGCGCAAGGTACAGCCGGTAATAATGTACTCCGTTGGACGAGTTACATCAATGAAAATGCTACGAATCTGACTTATGAGTTGTATCGGGTGGAAACCAATGCTGCGCCAACCCTGATTGCAACAACCGATAGCGCTACCCGAGAATTTACCGATAATGTAGATTTGAACAATCCTGGTCAAGCCGCCGCTTGTTACTATGTTTTGGCGAAAGCCCGCATTACCTTGCCCGACGGCAAGGAGCAGGAAATTCAATCCCGTTCTAACACGGCTTGCTCCAGCCAGGATGCTAAGGTGTATATTCCCAATGCCTTTGCACCCAATGGCACCAACCGTGAATTTCGTCCTTATCTACAATTTGGAGAGCCTGCTACTTATAGCATGTCTATTTTTGACCGTTGGGGTAATTTAATCTTTGAAACACGCGATTTTAGCGAAGGATGGGACGGGCGCAGCCGAGGGAAAGACGCGCCTCAAGGCACTTACACCTATCTCATCCGCATTGCAAAAGAAGATGGTGCAACGATACAAAAAGCGGGAACCGTTTTGCTGGTACGGTAGTTATAAGAACATATTGGAATTTATTGTGGCAGTACCAAGCTGAAAATCAGTTTTTTGTAAAAAGGATGGTAAAAAAAACGTCCACCAACTCAAAATTTGTGGCGCAATTCTAAAAAATCCCTTACCTTTGCAACTCTAACCGAAAAAAGGTAACACAGGGTCAGGTGGCCGAGCGGTTAGGCAGAGGTCTGCAAAACCTCGTACGGCGGTTCGATTCCGCTCCTGACCTCCAAAGTAAATTTCAAATCCCTTAACTTTCTTTAAAACAAGGAGTTAAGGGATTTTTCATTTTCAGTGCCTTTCATTTCTGTTGCAGAAACTAAAATACGACTGTACACGCAGAATGAATCAGCTTCAATGCCATTTTCCGTTAATCTCATTTCAAATTATATATAATAAATATTATTTAATTGTATTGGTTTAAAAACCAGAAATGTTGGCTTTTTTGACACGGAACTTTCAAAAAATAATGAGATTGTTTTTGAATATAGCGGCGCTGCATGAAAGTTTGACGCATTCTCCCAACGCGTTGTTGTGTAGATATTTTACCTTATCAGAAGCTTGCACTATTACTTTCCTATAGTTTTTATCACAAAAGGAATAAGCCAGGGTAAATTTTTTTAATCGTTTACTTTGAAATGCAAAGTACTTTTGATTAACTTTGCGGTGCAAAGTACTTTTGTACTTGTAATGCGATAAACATTAAAATGTGGATTGGTTGAATGTTTATGAAAACTTTGAAAGAAATCATCCAACAATATGGAATTACAAATAAATAATATTTCTAAAACCTACTCGAATGGGGTGCAAGCGTTGAAAAATGTGACACTCACCATTCCCAATGGCATGTATGGATTGCTGGGACCCAATGGTGCCGGCAAGTCCACTCTGATGCGGATTCTGGCAACCCTTCAGGAACCGGATACCGGTAGTGTACACCTGGATGGCATTGATGTGCTGAGAGAGAAAGATCAAGTACGCCAAACACTGGGCTACCTGCCGCAGGAATTCGGCGTTTATCCGAAAGCGAGAGCAGAGGATTTGCTCAATCATTTCGCCATACTTAAAGGCATTACACAACGCGCAGCGCGAAAGGAAGTGGTGGAAGCATTGCTTCGGCAAACCAATCTTTGGGAGGTGCGGAAGCAGCGATTGGGAGGCTATTCGGGCGGTATGCGGCAGCGCTTTGGCGTCGCCGTGGCGCTTTTAGGCAATCCAAAGCTAATGATCGTAGATGAACCGACGGCAGGGCTAGACCCGGCAGAGCGCGTCCGTTTTCTGAACTTGTTGAGTGAATTAGGCGAGCATAGCGTGGTGATTCTTTCTACGCACATTGTGGAGGATGTCAGTGAACTGTGCACCCGAATGGCGATTATCAATCAGGGGCAAATTTTGCTGGAAGCGGAGCCTTTAAAAGCGATAGAAGCCCTGCAAGGGCGAATCTGGCGTAAAGTTGTTGAGAAAAGTGCATTGCCGCAAGTGGAACGCGAGTTTAGGATTGTTTCCACCAAACTATTCAGTGGGCGTACAGTCGTTTATGTTTACCATGAAGGATCGCCTGGCAATGGTTTCGAGTCGGTGGAGCCTGACCTGGAAGATGTGTATTTCAGCACAATGGCAGGGCATTTGGGGCAAACATCTGGACAACAAAAACAGGAGGTGCAACCATGAAATTCCAGGAAATCCTCCGCTATGAGTTGACATATCAGCTGCACCGACCCTGGCCTTGGCTTGCCTTCGCTGTTCTGGTCGCCTTCAGCTTTGAGAATACGAGGGTGGGCATCGTACCGGTCACGCTTCCGCAGGACTTCATTCTCAACTCGCCGTTCATCATCGCGTCTGTCTCTGTCTTTAGCTGCCTGATCTGGCTCTTAGTAGCCTCCATGATGGCAGGAGAAGCCGCTGCGCGGGACGTGCAGACGGGAATGTATCCCCTTACTTACACGAGTTCAGTGCGCAAGATCGAATACCTGGGCGGGCGCTTCTTTGCTGCTTTTATGCTAAATGCCCTCGTACTGACTGGCGTGCAGATCGGTAGCCTGCTTGGCGTGTATGCAGGAGGGGTCAATCCGGAGATCATTGGTCCATTCCGACCGGCTGCTTATCTCGCCGCCTATGCATTCATTGCTTTGCCCAATGCTTTTGTAGCAACGACCATCCAATTTGCATCAGCGCTGCTGAGTGGTCGGACGATAGCGAGCTACTTCGGCAGCGTAATCCTCCTTTTCTTTACGGTGCCCGTTCCCTTGATGCTGTACTTTGCCATAGGAGAGCCAAAAATAGCAATGATGGCGGATCCAATCGGCATGTTTGCCATTATGAATGCGATGATGCTGGAGTGGACCCTGGTGGAAAAGAACGTCCGCATGTTCACGCTGGAGGGGACAATGCTTTGGAACCGCTTGCTCTGGCTCGGTATTGCCGTAGGAACGCTTGGCATGGTGTATCTTCGCTTTCGCTTCGCACATATAGCTGTCGATGGTTTTTGGACTCGAATTACCCGATTTGTTGACTGGTTTAGTACCGGTTCTTATATTGCAAAAGCGCCGACGCCGGGCGGAGCCGCATTAGAACCAATCACAATCTCCGTTCCACGGGTTCGTCGTTCCTTCGGTTTTTCAACGCAGGTGCATCAGACACTTTCGGTCGCCGGGTCATCCTTTGGGATGATGGTAAAAAGCTTAGCCGGGCTCTTCCTGCTGGTCGTTTTTCCTGCGTTTGTTGTGCTGGTGTTGGTCGTGCAATCGGAGCAGTGGGGCATTCCGCTGTTGCCGCGCACGGGGTACATCGTCTCGAAGCATCTCACCGCGCCGCTGACGCAGGCATCTGATTTTCGAGTGATGATACCGCTCCTGATTATTTACTTTGCCGGTGAGCTGGTCTGGCGGGAACGTGATACGCGGCTCAGCGAGAATGTGGACGCGACACCGACACCAGAATGGGCGCTTTTCCTCGGAAAATTCCTTGGACTTGGGTTGGTTCTTGTAGCATCTATGGCTAGCTTAATGGCAGCGGGTATGCTCGCGCAGGTCATTATGGGTTACTACGATTTTCGAATCGACTTGTACCTGCAATTCCTATTCGGTCTGCAACTCCCTGAATATCTGCTATTTGCCGTGCTCGCATTTGTGATTCATGTAGTAGTAAACCAGAAGTATGTTGCCCTGCTGGTGGCACTTGTGGCCTACTTGCTCATCGTGCTGGCGCCCTGGATTGGCATTAAGCACAACCTGCTCGTTTATGGAGGCGGTCCCGATTGGTATTACACGGATATGCTCGGCTTCGGCGCTTCCCGCGGTCCGTGGCTATGGTTCAAGCTTTACTGGACAGCTTGGGCGCTGCTGCTGGCGGTGGTGGCACGGTTGTTTTGGGTGCGTGGTCGGGAACCTGGATTCGGGACTCGGCTGCAAATCACGCGGCGACGCTTTATCCGCCCAACAGTAGGTGTTACCGCACTGGCGGTGGTACTCATTATCGGACTTGGCGGCTTTATTTTTTATAATACCAATGTACTCCACGAATACATTACCGAAGACGAAATGGTGCAACGCCGCGCTGACTACGAACGGCAGTACGGAATGTATGAAGGCATTCCACAACCGAAGCGAACTGCTACCAAGCTCCAAATTGAAATCTATCCCGACCGCAGAGCGGCGACAATCCGCGGCAGTTACCAACTTGTCAACCGCGATACAGTGCCAATCAATGCGGTGCATTTAGAACCGGCGTTTTATGTCAAAACAAGCGTAACGTTTGATCGGGCTTTCCGCCAAATAATTACAAACGACAAGCTCGGTCATCATATCTACAAATTAGACGAACCGCTCCAGCCTGGTGACTCGCTAATCCTCAACTTCGAACTGCAATTCGAGCGGCGTGGTTTCAGCAACAGTAGTCCACGTAATACCGGCGCAGGTCAGGCAATTCTAGCGAACGGCACCTACCTCACGGGCAGTGCGCTGCCGGTCATTGGCTATCAACCAATGCGGGAGCTCTGGAGTGCTGATGACCGACGCAAGTACGGACTACCGCGACAGACCACGCTGTCTTCACCAGGTGATATTGATCCGCATCAGGCAGCGGGCAGTGCAGGCACATTTGAAGCGACTATTGGAACGCAAGAGGGCCAGGTAGCAGTTGCCCCGGGCGAACTGCGTCGCACCTGGAGCGAAAAGGGGCGCCGCTACTTCCATTATGTCAGCGACGTTCCGATCAATGGCATGGAAGTTTTCTTCTCCGCTAATTATAAAGTGCATCGCGAGCAATGGAAAAATGTGGACCTCCAGGTTTTCGTGCATCCGGGTCATACGGAGCACCTCGAGCGCTTGTTGCGCAGTGTACGCGCGTCGCTGGACTACTACTCGGCACAATTCGGACCCTATCCGCATCATTTTCTACAAATTATTGAGCAGCCTGGCAATTTCCTTGGTATGGGCGTTGACGGTAGCGGCGTGGTCACTGGAGGGGAGGGTTTCTTCCTGTTGGATCCAAAAGGCGATGGCTTCGACGCCATTTTCGAGGTCGTCGCGCACGAGATGGGGCATCAATGGTGGGGCATGCAGCTCAAGCCCGCGTTTGCCGAAGGAGGAGGCGTCATTTCCGAAGGTCTTGCCTGGTATTCTGCCATGCAACTCGTCAAAAACGTGAAAGGTCGGGAAGCGCTACGCCGGTTTATGCACATCATGCGTGAGCCAAATCCCTGGCCACCAATCCGTACAGGACTTCCCTTGCTCCGCGCCATGGACCCCTGGGCGAATTACCGCAAAGCTCCCTATGCAATGCACGCACTCAGCGAATATATAGGCGAGGAACGCGTGAACGGAGCGCTTCGCACGCTGGTGGAGAAAAAAGTTTCATCTCTGGCTACCACGATCGACATGTACCAGGAACTGCAAGCCGTCACCCCCGATTCTTTGAAACCGCTGCTGGTTGATTTTTTTGAAAAGAATACCTTCTGGACGTTTGATACGAAGCAGGCGACAGCCAGGCAGACTGAAGCGGGCAAGTGGGAAGTCACGTTTGACGTAGAGGCACGCAAAGCCGTCGTGGATAGTGCCGGTGTCGAAAAAGAAGTGCCAATGGCCGAGTGGGTGGAGCTGGGCATCTTCGCTGCCGCCAAGCCGGGCGAGGTACTCGGCAAGCCACTGTACGTACAGAAGCACCGCATCCGCTCTGGTCGGCAGACAATCACCATCATAGTGCCAGACAAACCCGCTCGCGGCGGCATCGATCCCTACAACCTGCTCGACTGGGAGGAAGGCGACAATATTGAAGCGATAAAGCAAGATTGATGGAGGCTCAGGTTTGAGTTCGTCAGTTGTGATATTTCAATGATGCCTCTGGTTGAAAAATCAGGGGCATCATTGTGTAAAATGGCTTATTCTATTAATATGAGTAATGGATTCAATAGTCCATTAGGAATTAAGCCCGTACATTCTTTAATTAAAAATCCTATAATTTTACATCAACTATTTACTATCTAACCTATAAGATAAATGTGGCTTTATAGGGTTTGCTTTTTTTCTTTCTGTACAAATCATTACAAGGGTTTGCTACGTTCATTCGGTTGAAAACGGATCAATTGCATCACCATTCCGCTCAAAATAACTTCAAATTCTGTCAATCACTTATGATATGCTGTCAATTACATATGATATCCTGGCAATTACTTATGATGTTCTGTCAATTTTATATCATAACTTGCCAATTACCCATACGGTCGGATTACCCCAAAGGACATTCTCGTGGTCAAAAGTGGACTAACCATGACCGGAATTGCAAGTGTAATTGACGGGATATGATATGTGATTGACAAAACATGATATATCATTGACAGGATTTGATATCTAATTGACGAGATATGATGTTTTATTGCCGAGATATCATAAATGATTGCTGGGAATTGGATTGTAATCGCCGAAAATTAAGTTAAATTGAATGATAGATTGCCTGTTAAACAGAATAGCAGACGGATTCACACGGATGCATGCGTTGTTACCTGTCCGATTTGCCCCAGCTGTTATCTATAATGTACGCTAATATCCAAACATCATTACATTAAAAACCGCCAAGGTGTGGATAATAAAGAAAAGGAATGGTGTCGGGGAGCTTACTGTTTGAGGGTATCTTTTTTCGGTTTTAAGAAAGGCTTGATGGGGGTGGTATCTTTTAGAATTTGGGTTTCGGGTTTTTCCGGGCGCAGGGGTTTGAGGGGTTTGAACAGGGTATCGGTGGAGAGGCGGGCTTCCAGCACGAGGAGGGAATCGGCAATGCGCACGGCTTCTTCCAGTACTTTGGTCTGGCAGTTTTTTTGCAATACGCTCATGTACTCCACCACGCGCAGATCGGCTTCGGTTTGCAGGCGTTGCTGCACCTTTGCCTGCTTTTCGGCTTCCGATTCGCAGGAACAGAGTAAAATTCCCAGTACTATTCCGATTCCAAAAGCTTGTTTCATTGCTTCTATCCTCCCTTGACAATTATTGATTATTAACCGCGCCCTCTTGTTGCAGCACGCGTTGGCGCAGGCGGGCTTCCTCCTCGCGGCGAATCTTCATAAGCGAATCCACGGCGCGTTGCACGTTGGCAGCGAAATTGGCGTCGCAGGTGCTGTCCATTTGCGGACGCAGCACGGCGACCCGCCGCAGGTACAGCGTATCAATCATTTCCCGCTGACTGGCGGTGAGCGCCGGTAGCGATTCTTCGCCGTTGTTGCCGCAGGCAAAAAGTAAGAACAAAGCCAAAAAAGCCAGGTATTTCATCGCTGTTCGAGGTCTATTACTTTTCTACGCAATACAAAATTCTTACCCAGGTAAACCTTCCGCACCATTTCATCGGCGGCGAGTTCTTCGGCGGTACCCGCTTTCAGAATTTTTCCTTCAAACATCAGATAAGCACGGTCGGTGATGGAAAGGGTTTCCTGCACGTTGTGGTCGGTGATGAGAATGCCGATGTTTTTGGTTTTGAGCTTCGCCACAATGTATTGGATGTCTTCCACCGCAATAGGGTCAATGCCGGCAAAGGGTTCGTCGAGCAGGATAAACTTGGGGTCGGATGCGAGGGCGCGGGCAATTTCCGTGCGTCGGCGTTCGCCGCCAGAGAGGGTATCGCCGCGGCTTTTGCGCACTTTGTGCAAACCAAATTCATCGAGCAGTTCTTCGAGTTTTTGCGCTTGCTGGGCGGTGGTCAGCGTTGTCATTTCCAGCACCGCCCGGATGTTATTTTCCACACTCAATTTGCGAAATACCGAAGGCTCCTGCGGGAGGTAGCCAATGCCAAGCTGGGCGCGTCGGTACATGGGTAGCTCGGTGATCTCCGTATCGTTCAGGTAAACGTGTCCTTCGTTGGGTTTGATAAAACCGACGGTCATGTAAAAACTCGTGGTTTTGCCGGCGCCATTCGGACCGAGCAGCCCCACAATTTCGCCCTGGTGTACCTCGATGGAAACGTCGCGTACCACCTGGCGTTTACCGTAGATTTTAACCAGGTTATCACAACGCAATATCATATTTGGATCTGTGTGTGCCAATTCGCTTTCTTTATTTAGCAATTAAAGGCTTGAAGAATTATAATGGTTCAAAAAACCGGTAATATTTACTGCGTTTTAGTCAATGTATTCTATAATATGTAATAAACGGATGCCCAGGCTCACCTCAAACGTCAGGTTGCGAATCTGCCGCTGCGGGATGTTGATAATGTTGGGACCATCGGGATTCGGATTGATGATATTTTCAATCGGTGGCTGATTGTATTGTAAACTAAAGTCGGGATTGACGCTGAATTCGAGGACGCCGCCAACGTATTCGGAAAACATCCATTCCAAGCCGCCGCCAAAAATGGCACCGTAATTGAATTCGTTGACAAATGGCTCGATCGGATAAATGAAGGCATAAGGACTGCGATCATCCACAAACTCCGGGCGCAGCTTGGTGCTCGCGGTATAATCCACGCGGATGCCCAGCATGTAATAGGCTTTGGTACTCACGCCGAGGTCGTATTTTTTCTTACCGCCTAAACCCAGGGAGATATTGCGAAACTCAAAGGGAATGGTCATGCCGGGAAAGCGTTCAAAACCGCCGCCGGGCAATTGAAAATCAAAGGGAAAGGTGCGAATGGCGCTGCCCTTGATATGGTAGCCCAATTGTGCAAAAAGTCCAAATTGATTGTCTTCCGAAAGGGATTCGATGTAGGCAACGCCGTGATAACGGAAGAGCGGATCGCGCTGGAAAGATTCGTCCCAACGCTGCATGCCAACGGTCAAGCCACCTTTCAAGCCAAAGGCGTAGCCCTGCGCCTGTGCCGCCGTGCCAAGCAGTAAAAATGCCAGTAAGAGTAAGATTGGTCGCATAGTCGGTTGCTAAAATAAGACGGGAAGATACTGGATTTTCCGGTATCTTCCCATGCTTTGGGTGGTGATGTTTATAAACTCAACGAACGCGCAGCTTCTGACCTAATTTGATGCTGTCGGAACTCAGGTTATTCAATGCTTTAACTTCGCTGACCGTGAGGTTGTACCGCTGGGAAATGTTCCACAGGGTGTCGCCTTTTGCCACCGTATGGAAATCAGGTCGTTCCAAGGGCTTTGGGGCTGGTGCTTCCACTTTGGATTCAAAAATATCGGAGGTATCAAAATCGTCTTCGCGTTGCGGACGAGCATTGGCAAGACCGCCTGGGAGCTTGGAGTTGTTGACCGGTTTGACAGCGGTTGTTTCAATTCCTGTGTTGGGCATAGCGTTGTTTGACTCGGCTACGGTGACCGGTTGAGGTTTATTTTCGGCTGGGGGTGTTTCTTTCACCGGCAACACGGGTGGTGGCGTTGGTTTGGGCGTCGTAGTAATGATGGTATCTTTTTTAGGCGGGGCAGGTGGCACCACCAGTTCGGGCACTTCGCTTACGAGTGTGGGGCGATTCGCTGCTTTGCCGCCGCGCAGCTTAATACGTTCATTGTAAGCAGGTTCCATGCCAGGCTCCATGCGGTTGCGCTGGTACAATTTTTCTAATTTCAAGCCGTATTCCTGGGCAATTTCAAACATGGTTTCGCCCAATTGTACGGTATGATACGTGTCTTTGCCGCGATAGGTATTGCGCTTGGCTTGCAAATACACACGGGTGCCTTGCTCGAGGCGTTGCTTGTCGTTGCGCAGATTTTCATTGTAATGCAGTAAACTGCGTACCGGTGTGTGCGTGCGTTTGGCTATTTCGGAGATGGGTTCGTTGTCTCGCGAGAGGACGTATTTGACGTCATTCGCCACCATAAAACCGTCCAGATCAGTATTGTCACGATTGTCATTACTGGCAGTAAGTTGGTCATTACTGACAGTCATATGGTCATATTTGTACAATTTATGACGTTCAATCACTTCAATCAGACGCTTGGAATAGGAAGGATTGGTAGCATATCCGGCGCGGCGCAAGCCCTCTGCCCAGCCTCGGTAATCGCGTGGGTCTAATTCAAACAACTGCCCGTAACGAAATTGCTTGCGTGGATTGAGTAGAAACTCCGAGTGCCCGCGAAAACTGGCTTCGGCATCTTCGTACACCCGAAAGCAGGACTCAATGTGTTCGCCCTGGTCGTTGTAATCGTCGTCTTTTTTGTAAAAAGTTTTGCCTTCCCAATCGGTATTGCATTTGATACCAAAGTGGTTATTGGCTTTGCGGGCGAGGTCGCTTCTGCCTGCGTCGCTTTCAATCAGGGCTTGTCCGAGCTTGATACTGGCGGGAATGCCGGTACGTTGCATTTCGGTGATGGCGAGTTCCTTGTATTTGTCAATATAACGCTCGATGTGGTCGCGGGAAGCTTGTGCAAAAATGGTCCCGGTAACGAGCAAGCTTACCAGGACAAATGTAGCTATTCTACTCATAAAGGTTGCGTTCGTTTTAAAGGTGCAATCTGGTGTACGACATCAACGCCAAAAGGTTATGGCTACCGGATATAAAGCTTCAAAATTATCTTTTTATTAACGATTTATCCAGTTTATATAAAATTTTTTGTTATCCCAAATTGCACCTTTGGAGCAAATCTTATTTCACCTGCAAACGCATGCCGATTTTAATATTGGTATTATCCAGTTTATTCAAACGCTTCAATTCTTCCACCGTCATTTTATACCGTTGAGAAATATTCCACAAGGTATCACCTGATTTTACGATGTGATATTGCGCTTCCGCGGTTGGGGCAGTTACAGTGGTATCCTTAGTCGGTTGTTTAAATGGATCCGTTCCGTCAAAATCTTCATCCGGTGCCGGTGTTGTGGGTCCTGTTGTCGGCTTGGCAGTTGGTGCCGGTTTTTGACTTACGGTTGTCGGCTTTGGCGCAATTGGCTCGTCAAATAAATATTCGGGATTTTGTTGGGTGGAAGGCTTCGTTACTTTTGCCAGGCGCGGACGATTTTTTGCGGGTGCCCCGCGCAATTTAATTTCTTCGTTTACAGCAGGTTGCGTGCCTGATTCCATTTTGTTGCGTTCGTACAATTTAGCTAATTTAACCCCATATTCCTGCGCAATGTCAAACATGGTTTCGCCATTTTTTACCGTATGGTATTTGGCTCGCCCGCGGTAAAAGTCGCGCTTGGGTTGAATATAAACACGGGTGCCGCTTGATAAAACCTGTTCATTATCAGTGAATTCTTCATTATAAGCCAATAAATTCGCTACCGTTGTGCCAGTGCGACGGGCAATGGCTTCGAGGGATTCGTTTGCTTGTGCATTTACGTAGCGCACATCATTTAAGACGTAATAACCGGCTTCGGCAATGTCCGGCTCCACTGGCGTCGGTTTTTCGGGTCTGGGTTTGGTATTGGGTTTGGTCACTATCGGTTGATTGTTATTGGTAAAGCCTTGACGATCATATTGTTGCAACTGAAAACGCTCGATCAGATCAATCAATCTTTTGGCATATTGCCGATCGGTGGCATAACCGGCATCCAGTAAGCCCTGTGCCCAGCTGCGATAGTCGGTGGGGTCGAGTTGGAATAAATTGGCATAATGGCGTCGTTGTCTGAGAAATTCAGAATGCGCGACAAAACTCTCCGTAGCATCCTCATACACCCGAAAACAGGAGGGTTTGGGATTGCCAAACGCATCCGACTCATCATCGATTCGGCTGTAGGTTTTGCCGGTCCAATCGCTGCTGCATTTGATCCCGAAATGATTATTGGCGTTTACGGCGAGTTCGCTGGTGCCGGCGCCGCTTTCCTGGAGCGCTTGGGCAAGCTTGATGCTGGCGGGAATGCCCGTGCGATGCATTTCCTGAATGGCAATATCCTTGTATTGGGCAATGTAATCGAGGAAAAGCTGATTGTTTGCCGAAGCGGCATGGCTGTGTGTCACCCATAAGGCAATCACCAGCCAAAGAATGGTTCTGTTCATGGTTAATCAGTTTAAGGGTTCACTTTATATGTAAATAGTTGGCTTTACTTTAGAGGTAGCAGTAAAAACAATACCGGGGCGTGTTTAAATGGATGGTTTTTCGTTGATATAAATATTCTTTGTATAAGAAACGTTGGTCGGCGAAAATAATTTCGCAAGGTCACTATACATTATATTTTAATTAACAATTTAATACAAGATAGTTCTCTTTTTAGGATTTTATTTAACAAAATGATTGATATTTATAATGTTATAGGAAAAGCATGATGAGGAATGTAACAACAGTGGCAACAAAGCCAATCATAAAAATATTATAAGAAACCGTCAGGTAACGGTATTTTTTATCCAATACCTTGCCTAGGTGGTACAAATCGCGTGTGAGATTGCCGTATAATAATTCGCTGTCGCGGAAGATAGCATCCATAGATTCTTCGTATTCTTCCAGCTCCATATTGACAAAATTGCCAAAGAATACCAGGTTTTTACGTTTTTCTTCTTTGGAAGAAGCATTTTCATTGAGCGATGTCACTTTAGGTCGCGCTGAGAGCACCGCAAAGATGAGGGAAGTTAAACCCGTCACCAAAAAAATGATGACCGGCAGCACGATCGGCGGATTCGTAGCAGCCATGTTGCGATAGGACAAGATGGAAATGAGCACCGAAATCAAAATCGAATTGACGCTAATCATAATGTTTGCCTTGTTATCGGCAATGGCGCTGAGATTGATGTGATTGCGATAATTGGCGCGGAAAAATGTTTGCACGGCGCGAATCGGCGAGTCGTCGAGATTTTGGTACAAGCCTGTCTGCGTGACAACGGGCGCGATCGGCGTTTTGCGTTCTAGTTTTTCAATGGTATTTTTCTGGTTGCGAATACAATTGCCGAGTTCCGGCTCGTATTTAATTTTACCAAAATGCGTATAAAGTCTGATTCTCAGCAAATGCTGGAGCTGCCAATTCGCCCAATCGAGTTTGTCAAGATGTTGTGTCAGGATTAACTCTTTTTCCAGCCGCAACAGCGGGCTGCGATCCTCAAAATCAGTGAGCCAGGCGATATTAACCGCATCCGACAAGATTTTTTCCTCCAGCGCCGCCGGAATATTACCGGTGCCTACGGTCTGCATGCAGCGCAATATGCTACGTTGCCCCAGTTCGGGGTATTCACGCAAGGCTAGAAATCGTTGTGCCTGATCGAGGCTGTAACGCATAAAGTGTTCATAATCAAATAAATAACCGGAGTATAGAAAATATGCGGCTAATTGCGCAATTTCGGCGACATCGCCCGCAACGCCTGTCTCCTCGCACAATTCACGGGTATGCTGCACGACGGTTTGCGTGAAGGCATAATTGTGAAACAGCAGGCGATTGTTCGGGTACTTATCAAAAAGATTTAATATTTGTTCGCCCGCTTCGGCTACAATATTGGAAACCATTGGAAAATTTGCGCTTTTGCTCATAGGATTTTTGAAATGGGTTTATGTCGTTAAAGGCTTGTTAGAGAGACAAGATAGCACAAAATAAATGTTTGTTGAAAAAATTTCCTAAAAAGAATCCCGCTTTCAGCCACCAACTTGTTATCAAATTCTTAATTCGATCAACACTTGCAAAATGTTCTTATTTTTGCCGCGAATTTAAAGATATAACATATTTTAAAGTTACCCTATATTTAAACGGAACCAACCGTACTTATTTCTGGTTGACGTTTTTAACTCATTGATTTACAATCATCATGAACACAACCCTTACCATTTACAATAGTCTCACCCGCAGCAAAGAGGAATTCAGACCCCTGCATGAGGGTTACATCGGTATGTATGTGTGCGGACCCACGGTGTATAGCGACGTGCATCTGGGTAATATTCGTACCTTCACCAGCTTCGATGTGGTGTTTCGGTATTTTAAATACCTGGGCTACAAAGTGCGCTACGTGCGCAACATCACTGATGTGGGGCACCTCGAGGGTGACTCCGACACCGGCGAGGATAAAATTGCCAAAAAGGCGCGCCTGGAACAAATCGAGCCGATGGAAGTGGTGCAACGCTATACGAATGGTTTTCACGACATGATGCGTGTTTTTAATGTGTTACCGCCTAGTATTGAGCCACGAGCAACCCAACAC
>JBKBWT010000024.1:0-27134 GCA_046314415.1 Saprospiraceae bacterium | reverse complement strand
TTGCGGATTTTAAAAATACGGTGATCGTGGTTTCGCACGACCGTTACTTCCTCGATATGGTTTGTACCCATATTGTGGACATTGATTTTCAGCGCGTTCGCTTGTTTACGGGCAACTATTCATTCTGGTATGAATCAAGCCAGTTGATGGCACGTCAGTTGGCAGATAAGAATAAGAAAATTGAGCAGAAGCGAGCGGAAATGATGGAATTCATTCAGCGTTTTAGCGCGAATGCTTCTAAATCTCGCCAGGCAACCGCACGTAAAAAAGCGTTGGAAAAACTTAATCTGGAAGAAATTCGCCCCTCAAGCCGGAAGTACCCGTTTATTCATTTCAAACCGGAACGGGAGCCGGGGGATCAGATTTTGAAAATAGAGAGATTGGGTAAGCGTGATACCAGCGGCGACTGGTTGTTTAATAACGTATCGTTCACAATGAATAAGGGCGATAAAATTGCGCTACTGAGTCGGGATAGCGCGGCACTTACCGCTTTTTATGATATTCTGGCAGGCAAGGAGGAAGCCGATAAGGGTACAATTGAATACGGTCAGACGATTTCGGTAGAATATTTGCCAAATGACAACAGTGAATATTTTACGAATGAAAATGATATGGATCTGATTAACTGGTTACGGCAGTTTTCCAAAGAAAAAGATGAGCAATTCATCCGGGGTTTTTTGGGTCGAATGCTGTTTTCCGGGGAGGAAGTGAATAAAAAGTCAAGTGTGCTGTCAGGGGGTGAAAAAGTGCGCTGTATGTTTGCCAAAATGATGCTGCGTAACCCGAATTTCCTGCTGATGGACGAGCCGACGAACCACCTGGATTTGGAATCCATTACAGCATTAAACAATGGTTTGGCGGAATTCAAAGGTAATTTGATTTTCAGTTCACATGACCATCAACTGGTACAAACGGTTGCCAATCGCATCATCGAAATTGCGCCCAATGGAATGATTGATCAATTGTTGTCATTTGAAGATTATCTTGCTTCTGAAAAAATTAAGCAACAGCGTGCAGAATTGTACGCGGGCGCTTTAGCGTGATTGATTTAAAATATTATAAATTATGAAAATGCTGACCAGCATCAACGTTGCGGTCAGCATTTTTTATTACAATCCTTCTATGCCTAGTTTTTTGCGTAAGTCTTTGTCTTCCAGGCTGTTTTGTTGCCAATAGGCAGTCAGAATGGTGTTGGTGCGTTTCGCAATTGTTGTTCGAGCTTTTCCGTCGAAGGACGGGTAAGTTTCTTTCCAGCCTACAATCACATATGGCGATTCATTTTCAAATATAATTTCCAATGTGCGCTGGTTGGTACTGAATGTTACCAAATACGATTGTAAATTGTTACCCTGGAATTCATTGCCTTTATAGGCTTGTAAAGACGCCTCCGCCGCTTCGGCTTTAAAAGGTTGATGTAACAAGCGGGTAATGCTCAGGCTTGGTAAAATCTGAATCTTTCCAGTAGGTAAACCCTGCGGATTCAAGCGGATGCGATTAAATAACTCATCTTCCAGAATAGCAGCGGGCACCGCAAAATTTTGATCGGCTTCGTTTTCAAAATAAGAGCGAATCTGCGTTTGGTACTGATTATCAAGCCAATTTACCTGCATAAATGCCTGTCCGCACCAGTCTTGCGTCGAATTCGTTACTTTCAGGGTGTGTGAATTTTTCTCCGCATTAATAGGCGTAAAAACGGAAGTCATAATCGAGTAATCATAAATGCCGGTTGCGAAACGACGTATTTGATTGGTTTTTAAGACATTAATAGAGTTGGGATTTTTATAATTGTCGTTTTTTACTTGCTTATCGGTCAAAAAATCCTCGGTGACGAACACCAGAATTGCTTCTCCAGGATGCACATCGCGGTAACGGTTTTGCTGTAATTCATAGCGATTCACTTCCGCTTTGCCCTGATACCAATAATCATCCAATTTTGCGGATGCTGTAAAAGTCGCCGACGTCAATTTTGCCGCTTGTGATGCGGTCGGCTGTTGGGTTTTGGTTTTATTACAAGCTACAGCAATTATAAAGATTAATACAAGCAACAGATTTTTCATTACGAAGCGTTTTATCCATTTAATACAATTTTAACCAGGAATGTTTAAAGAGAACGGATAGCCCCATTTATTATAAAATAAAAAAGCTGAGTACATCCTTTAAAATGTCTCAGCAAGATAGGTACTATTAAAACATCAATCAAATTGTAGATACGGACCTAATTTGTCCAACCAATCAGTAGGTAAGGCTTTCATTTGGCGCAGGTCGTCCAAAGTGCGGAATGCTCCGTGCTGTTCACGATAACTCACAATGGCAGCAGCCTTTCGGGCGTCAATGTAGGGGTGCGCTTTTAATTCTTCCAATGAAGCTTCATTGATGGCAATCTTTCTAAAAACCGGCGAAGCTTTTAATTGCATTTTAATAGCCTGAAAGATGCTATCGGGCAAACCATAAGTTTCTTTTACTTGCTCTACATCGATGAATCCACCGAGTTTTTCGCGAAAGTTAGTGATCCGTTTGGCATAAGCCGGACCAATGCCGCGCAGTGTTTGCCATTCTTCAGCAGTAGCTTGGTTGATATCAATTGCCACCGAGGTACGTGTTTGCTTTTTGAAGTCGGGTGATTGAATCGGTTCTTGTGGTAAAGTTGTTTGATGTTGCTTTTCGGAACCCTGTTGCTCAATACGAATAAAGGGAGCAAGTCGTTCATAGTCTTTGCTTTTTAGACCATAAATTTTCTTGAGGTCTTCTTTCTGACGGAAATTGCCCCCTTTTTCGCGGAATTTTAAAATTGTTGCAGCCGTTTTTTCAGGCAAGCCCAGTTTGATGTAATCTTCCTTGCTAGCTGTGTTTGGATCGAAGGTAAAAAGAGAGACGGGCTTTCGCTCGCTGGAATAATTGCCGTTCAACGTAGCTATTTCAGCGCTATTCACCTGAATGTATGGCTCCAATCTTTGATAATCTGCCTCCTCCAAGCCATAAATCTTCAGCAAATCTTCTTTGCGGCGAAAATACCCGCCCTTGTTACGGAAATTCACGACCGTTTGAGCCAGTTTGGCGGTCAACCCCAGTTGGATCATTTCCTCCTTCGTAACCGTGTTCGGGTTGAAGTTGAATAAATCAGTTGATGGGTTTACTTGTACAGGACTTCTCTCTACGTACTCAAAATTGACAAATTGTACATGAAAATCGGGTGATTGCTTCTGCCAGACAGTCTGTTGTAATATGTAAGGTGCAAACAGCAAGGCAACGCTAAACACACAGAGTGCCAATGCACCATTTCGCTCGGTTCGGGTGTAGTAAAAATAGTCTTGTAAGAATGTTTTCGTTTTCATTGTTGTTGTGGTTATTTACTCTTTTGACGCAGCGTTTTGCCTAGAGTAACACTTTTTTGCCATGAGGTACACCAACGGTTATTTTCAGGTGATGAAATGCTATTTTGCGTACAGGAACGTAGAACTGAATTTTGAATGGCGTGTTTTCTAGCTACCCATTTTAGGGTATTTTGTAACTTTTGCAGCCTTTTGCAGAAATCCTGAGAATTTTGTGAATTCTGCCGTAAATTTGTGTATATGAATTTTTCGTCTAAACTTATAGAAGAAGCGGTTAATGCATTTTCGAGTCTGCCGGGGATTGGAAAGAAGACTGCATTGCGACTGGTACTGCATTTGGTCAATCAACCGGCTGAAACTTCAGAGGAATTTGCAGCGGCATTGTTGAAAATGCGTCAGCATATCAATTTTTGCAAAAATTGTCACAATTTATCCGACGAGCCAATTTGTAGTATTTGTGCCGATCCGCGTCGCGACCGTTCTTTGGTGTGCGTGGTAGAATCAATCCGGGATGTGATGGCAATCGAAGATACTTCACAATATAGAGGTTTATACCATGTGTTGGGGGGCGTCATCTCACCGATTGAAGGCATTGGTCCGGGGGACCTTACAATTGATTCTTTGCTGGGAAGAGCACAGGAAAGCGAGGTACGGGAGGTGATTATGGCGATAAGCCCAACGATTGAGGGAGATACTACCATTTTTTATATATCTAAGCGATTGAAAGAGATTGGAGTAAGGATTAGTACCATTGCCCGTGGCGTTGCTTTTGGGGGTGAATTGGAATATGCGGATGAACTGACGCTGGGGCGTTCCATCGTGGCGAGAGTTCCCTATCGCAATGATGAATAACATCAGATAAGTTAAATGCTTATTGTGCCATCATCCTCCACCTTAAAAAATTTGTACATTTCAAACATCTATTTACCTTTGCAATCCTGTTTTTTGAAAAAGTTCAAATTAAAAGCCGTATATTCGCGGAGTTTTTTTTGAAACAATCGGCTAAGCAGTTGGCGATCAGAGTGCTAAAGTTTACCGATTCTTTGGTGAAAGTGTTTTAGAAATCTAGGTAAGTCATTGGTAGTGAGCCTCTTAGACTGGCTGTTTCTAAAATCTATGGTCTAATTTCTATTGTCTAATAAAAGGTTAAACCGGAAGTTATGCAAGGCAAAGGCATTGTGAAGTTCTTCCTAGTGGTATTGACGCTGGTTACAGCGATACAGTATTTCTTCATTCTACCCACGCAGCGCGTAGAAAAAAATGCTGAGAAATACGCTTATGCAGCATGCCCAGGAAGTGAGGAGAATTCTCTTTGTTTTAAAGAGAAAAGGACGGCATTTTTGGACTCGATGTCCTCAGAAGAAGTATTGAAAATTCCATTGCTCAAGGATTACACGTATCAGGATTTGAAGTCGCAGCAATTGGCATTGGGCTTGGATCTGAAAGGAGGTATGAGTGTAATCTTGCAAGTGGATTTGCAAGGTTTTGTAAAAGCGCTTTCCAATGACAGCCAGGACCCGGTTTTCTTAAAAGCACTGGAGCGTGCCTCCCAATTGCAGAAAACGCAACAATCTGACTTTATCACCTTGTTTGCGGATGCTTTCCGCGAAATCGGCGGCGGTAAAAAACTAGCGCCGATATTCGCTCGCAATGAAGCTTTGCGGGATGAAATTAAATCCTTCGAAACTTCAGATGGAGAGGTGGTGCGCATTCTGCGTGCCCGCGCTAATGAAACCGTGGATTTAACGTTCAAATTACTAAAAGAACGTATTGATAAACTGGGCGTTACGCAACCCAACGTTTCGCTGGACGCGGCTCGTGACCTGATCGTGGTAGAATTACCAGGTATTGATAACCCCGAACGGGCACGTAATTTCTTACAGGCTGCTGCCAAGTTGGAATTCTGGAATGTGTATCGCATCAGTGACCCAGGTATTCAGCAAGGTTTTGTTGCGGCTAACCAGCGACTCAAGGATGTACCGGTGTTATCTACTAACAACACTTCCACTGAGGTAGATACGAATGCCACTGCAGCAACGGATTCTTTGACTAAAACGGATACTTCCAAAACGGTAGCATCGGCAGATACTACTAAAAAAGATACGCTGGGCAACCTTTCTGATTTGAACGCAGGTCCTTTATTTAAGGTATTTCAATTGAATACGACTGGTGCGAATGGCTTATCAGTGATGGGCACGGCGAAGAAAAATCAGCGTGCTTATGTCAAAGATTCTTTGTTAAATCGTGCTGATATCAAAGCGCTGTTCCCACGCGATGTAGTCTTCCGTTGGTCGAAAGATCCACTCCAAGACCCGACTACCGGTTTGGAAACTGAAGATTACGCTTTATATGCAATCCGCACCGAGCGTAGCTCAGATAAGCCCTTGCTGAGTGGTGAGCACGTAGTAAATGCGCGTCCTGAAACAGATCCAGTGACCGGTGAAGTGAGTGTATCCCTGCGTATGGATCAATCGGGTGCCAAGATTTGGGGTCAAATGACGACCAAGGCTTACCAGGACAATAACCGCGAAATTGCTATTGTACTGGATAATGAAGTGGTGTCGGCACCGCAAGTTATCAATCCAATTACCAATGGTAATTCTTCTATTTCTGGTAGATATACCATTCAGGAAGCGCAAGACTTCGCCAATATCCTGCAAATCGGTAAACTGCCGGCAGAAACCAGAATTATCCAGGAATCGCTGGTAGGACCTTCCTTAGGTAAAGACAATATCACCAAAAGTTTGAATGCAGTAGCAATTGCTTTCATCGCTTTGTTAATCTTTATGGTTGCTTATTATGGCGGTGGTGGCGTTGTATCGGTGATTGCCTTGTTCGCTAACCTGTTCTTTATTTTTGGTACCCTGGCTTCGTATGGTACGGTATTGACCTTACCGGGTATTGCAGGTATTGTACTGACGATGGGTATGGCGGTGGATGCCAACGTAATTATTTATGAACGTATCCGAGAGGAATTACGAGCCGGGAAATCCCTGTTGGCTGCTATTGTAGATGGCTTTAAAGGTTCTTACTCCGCTATTATTGACGGGAACGTAACCACGATCTTAACCGCCTTGGTATTGGCTTATTTTGGTTTGGGGCCGATCAAAGGCTTTGCCGTCGTGTTGATTATCGGTATTTTATGTTCTTTATTCACAGCGGTTTTACTGAGCCGTTTGATGATTGATTGGTGGACTTCGCGTGGCAAGAGCATCCGCTTCTGGAATGGCTGGTCGAAAAACGTAATGGCGAATGTAAATGTTCCCTGGATGAGCTATCGCAGATATGGCTATATCTTTTCCGGTGTATTGATTACAATCAGTATTATTTCCATTATTGTCAGAGGTTTTGACCTAAGTGTGGACTTTAAAGGTGGTTATTCTTACAACGTACAATTTGCAGCAGAAGCGAATGTGGACGCGCAAAAGATTCGTCAGGAACTGACTTCCGTATTTGGTTCCACGCCTGTTGTAAAAGCTGTAGATACTGAAAATACGTTTAATATTACAACTGAATACTTGATTGATGATACCGGAGACGATGTACAGGATCGTGTAACCGCTAAGCTTTATGAAGGAGTAAATGCAATAGTTGGCGGCAATGTTTCAAAGGAAACCTTTGAGCAAACAGATGCAACCGGTACACATATTGTAAGCTCCAGCCGCGTAGGTCCTACCGTAGCTGACGATATTCGCGACAGTTCGTTCACCGCCGGTATATTTGCACTTTTGGTGATCTTCCTCTACTTGGCAGTGCGTTTCAGCCAGTGGAAATTTAGTTTGGGCGCAGTATTAGCGCTTTTCCACGATGCGATTATCACGGTGGGCATGTTCTCACTGCTGTATGGCGTATTACCTTTCTCTCTGGAAGTGGATCAGGCATTTGTGGCAGCTATCCTTACGGTGATCGGTTACTCGGTAAACGATACCGTAATTGTATTTGACCGTATTCGGGAATTTAGTAATTTATATGCCGGTCGTCCTAAGGAGGAAGTATTCAATATGTCGATCAATCATACCTTGAGCCGTACCCTTATTACTTCGGGTACCACCTTGCTGGTAGTGATTGTGCTGCTGATCTTCGGTGGCGCTACGCTGAAGGGCTTTGCGTTTGCATTGTTTATCGGTATCTTGTTTGGTACTTACTCTTCGGTGTTTGTGGCATCAGCGCTGGTGGTTGATTTGATCAAAGAAATCAAAGGTAAAACCGAGGTGAAGAAAACGACCTTCTCTCGTACACCTTCTAAGGCAAAAGCATAAATTTTTATAATTTATAATAATAAACTCCTGCTCAAAATAACTTGGGCAGGAGTTTTTGTTTGTATAATTGTATTGATTATCAGTTTTTAATGGAGATAGATATTTTATATGAATCAACGTGGCTACTGGCTGTGAACAAACCTGCCGGGGTGTTGGTCGAAAAATCCCCGTATTACCCTTCGGTAGAGACTTGGGCAGAAAATTATGTGGCGCAGCAAAGTAAAAAACCTTTTGTGGGCATCGTTCATCGGCTCGATCGCCCAGTGAGCGGGGTACTGCTGTTGGCGAAAAAAAAGGCGGCTTTAAAAGATTTGAACGAACAATTTCGGCTACGAACCATTCAAAAAACATATCTGGCCTTGGTCGAAAATGAACCACCTACGCCGTCCGGAGCGTTACTACATTGGTTGAAAAAAGACATCATAAATAAAAAAGCTATTATTTATAATAATGCTGTAAAACAATCAGAAGAATGCCGTTTGGATTATAATATAATAGAAAAAAAAGGTGCGTTTTATCTGTTGCAAATAACCTTACACACCGGTAAATTTCATCAAATACGAGCACAACTTGCCGCCATTGGCTGCCCCATTGTAGGCGACGAAAAATATGGCGCGGCTCATTTTTATAAAAATGATGCCATTGCTTTGCACGCCAATCGCTTGATTTTCAAAGATCCGCTTACCGCCCAACCTGTCATCGTCGAGGCACCTGCTCCGTTTTAAGCCTGGCTTTGGTATTGTCAGCTACCCGTCAATGCGACAACAAACTCTTGAAATCCACGTTGTTTTATTGTACATTCGATAAAAAGCATCCTATGTTAAAACGATATACTTTACCGCTGCTGACCTTGATTTTACTGGCAGTTGGCTGCTCTTACACCCAAAAAGTACGCGACGGCAGAACGGCTTATCAATACAAACAATACGCGGTGGCTGCGCCGATGCTGGAAAAGGAATACAATAAAGCCAAAACCCGCGTGGAGAAAGGCAAGCTGGCGTATTTGATCGGCAATTCGTATAAAGAATTAGGCAAAAGTGAACAAGCCATTCGTTGGTACCGCGTGGCGTATGACAATCAGGCTGGCGTTGATGCTTTGCGCGAATATGCTTATGCCCTCAAGCGAGCCGAGCAATATAAAGAAGCCGCCCAGGCATTCAAGGACCTCGGCATTGAAATTGGTAGTCCGTATGAGTATCGCCGCGAAATTAGCGCCATCGAAGTAGCTTTGGGCTGGAAGAATATTAAAACGCCGGAGTATCGGGTTACCTTACCAGAGTTTAATACAAAATATGCTGATTATGCTCCGGTTATATATAAAGATAATCAGCTGGTGTTTACTTCGGATCGTGCCAATAGTACCGGTGAAGATACGTATAGCTGGACGGGCAATAAATTTTCCGATTTGTTTGTTGCTGATTTACAATCTAATAATATTACTTCTTTTAGTAATCAAATCAATTCTAACAACAACGACGGTACGCCGGTTTTCAATCAGGATTATACCGAAATGTACTTCACCCGTTGTTTTGGTGGCAAGCGAGATTCTACCGATAATTGCAAGATCATGGTCAGCGAATTTAAAAATGGTGCCTGGTCGGTGCCGCGCGTCCTTGATTTTGTACAACCTGGCGTTAATTATGGCGACCCAAGCCTTTCCGCAGACGGCAAGGAATTGTATTTTGTCAGCAATCATCCGGATGGCTGGGGCGGCAAGGATATTTATGTAGTGAAGCGCACGGCTGATGGCTGGGGTGAGCCGGATATGCTGGGGCGTACCATTAATACCATTGGCAATGAGCGCTTTCCGTATCTGGATGGCGATACCTTGTACTTTGCTTCTGACTTTCATCCGGGCATGGGCGGGCTGGATATTTTTAGATCGGTAAAAATGTCGAACGGCACCTGGTCAGCGGCTTATAACCTTAAACCTCCAGTTAATTCCGGAGGCGATGATTTTGGCTATGTCATTGATCGTCAGGCAAAACTGCAAAAAGATGTGTTGCAAGTGGGCTATTTTACTTCCACGCGCACAGATGGATTGGGCAATGATGATATTTATCGTTTTGAAAAAATAACCCCACCACCTGCACCGCCGGTGGTAGAAGTGCCGAAAAAAGTGGAGTATAAAATTATTCTGGATGTGTACGTTCTGGAAAAGATTTTTGAAGACCCGGCAAATCCCAATAGTCGCGTGCTTGGACGCAAACCCCTGGCGGAAGCAAAGTTGGAAACGAAATTAGGCAAGGATAATAAAACCTTCGCTACCAATGAAGAAGGTTTGGTGACCATTGAATTACAAGCAGGAACAGATTACAACTTTCTTGCATCTAAAAGTGATTATTTGAACAGAGCCGCGACGTTTACAACGAAAGGTATTGGCAACGACCCAAATAATCCAGTGCAACGCTTTGAATTAGAGATCGTTCTGGACAAGATTTTCCTGAATCGGGAAATTCGCCTGGAAAATATATATTATGATTTTGATAAATGGGATATTCGGGAAGATGCAAAACCCACGTTGGACGAACTGGCAGAAAATTTGAAGGTGAATCCCAATATTCGCATTGAAATGGGTTCGCATACGGACTGCCGGGGTTCCAATCCTTATAATCAGGATTTATCCCAAAAGCGTGCCCAGTCAGCAGTAGAATACCTTATTTCTAAAGGCATTGAAGCCAGTCGCCTGGTAGCGCGGGGTTATGGTGAAAATGCACCGGAAGCAACTTGTGTCTGTACACGCTGTAGTGAAGACGAGCATCAACTCAATCGCCGTACGACTTTTAAAATAGTTGAATAAGCGTTATCGTTTCGTTATTTTCGTACTCGAAAATCGAACATTCCTTATTTAACTCGTTTTATTAGAAGTGAACACACTTCAATTAAAACCAAAAAAAAGTTGCAAACATATGAAGACGAAACAAATTTCAAGATTTTTACATGTGTTACTCATTGTTGCCCTGTTAATTGCACAAGCATGTAACGCTAGTCGCTCGGTGAAAGGCGGGGCTATCGGCGCTGCTGCGGGTGGCGCAGTAGGTGGCGCTATTGGTAGCAAGAAGGGCAATACTGCTGCCGGGGTTATCATTGGTGCGGCCGTGGGTGGCGCAGCCGGCGCATTGATTGGTCGGTATATGGATAAGCAAGCCAAAGAAATGGAAGAAGTAAAAGGCGTAGAAGTTGAACGAGTTGGCGAAGGTATTTTGCTAACGTTTGATTCCGGGCTACTGTTTAACTTCGATTCCTATCAGCTCACTGCCGCTACAAAAGAGAACCTGAAGAAAATGGCAGAAATCGTTAAAAAATATGACGATACTGAGATTTTGATCGAAGGGCATACCGATAGTGTAGGTTCAGATTCTTACAACATGACGCTTTCCAAAAATCGTGCGCAATCCGTAGCTGATTATCTTGCAGCACAAGGTGTCGCTAAAAACCGACTGAAAACTAAGGGTTACGGCGAAAGTCGTCCGGTTGCCACCAATGATTCAGATTCTGGTCGCCAACAAAATCGCCGGGTAGAGGCTGCGATTTACGCCAATGAAGAATTGAAAAAAGATGCCAAAGATGGTGATATTGGCATGAACTAAATAGTTTTGTTATATTTTGTAATAATGCCGTTTGTATGATATTATATAAACGGCATTATTATTTATTTTACCTCCGATTTAATATAAAATTACCCAACACAACGCGCCTGCCTTCTGCGCTGATGGTAACCTGGTATAAACCGGAAGCTTGTGTATGCAAATTTAAGGGCAGTTGCAAAGATTGCGTATTCACCAAATTATGCTGTTCAATGTTTTGTCCCAGCATATTCCATATTTCTACCGTAAAATCCAAGGGTTTTCGCAGTTGAAGTTCAATTGTCACCGCTCCTGTACTTGGATTGGGGTATAAACGTGCGGTTTCAAGCATTTGTAGTTCCCAATCCGATACCAACATTGAAATCATTTCAGAACGGCAACCCCTGGCATCTGTCACGGTTACGGTATATTCGCCACTTGTAGCAAATTGAATCGTTTGCGTGGTGTCGCCTGTATTCCAAAGGTAAGCGTACTCAGGCGTACCGCCTCTTACTTCGGCGCTGGCACGATTGCCATCATTGGATCTTAAAATATCTATACTTAATGGATTTGGTTGTTTTACTTCGAAGGCAGCAGTTTCTACGCATTGATTGGTGTCTCGTACGGAGAGCATATAATTACCCGCAGCGAGATTCGTCAGATTGCTGGTATTTTGGACAAAGATATTGCCTTTGTACTCCCAGATTAATTCGTAGGGGGGCGTACCTCCCTGAACTAAGACTTCGATTGATCCGGTTGGATTACCGGCACAATCAGCATCATTTACCTTGCCAACTATGCTAACTTTAGCATCGGGTTCACCCACGCGTATCGAGGGAAAAATAACCCTACAGGTATCGGCATCAGTTACCGTGAGTCCATAAGCATTTGCAGGCACATTGATCAGGTCCTCTGTCGTTCGATTATTGCTCCAGCGGAAGGTGTAAGGTGCTTTTCCACCTGCGATGGTCACATCAATTCCGCCGGTACGATCTCCTTTGCATTTTGCATTGGTGACTTTAAAATCACTCATTCGGATCAACTCGCGATTGTTCTGGACAACGACTTGTTGATTGATGGTATCCTGACAGCCGTTGGCATCAATGACTATACCAACATAAGTACCATTCGGTACTCGGGTAAGGTCTTCGGTAGAGCCGACTTGTACGTTATTGGTGTTAAACCAACGATAAGTAAAAGGGGCGGTACCGCCGTAAGTGGAGGCATAAATTTCACCATCGGCACTGGCAAAACAATTAGGCTCATTTAAATTGTCAAAGATAAACGACAGTGGGAGAGGACCGGATATAGAACGCCTGGGGGATACCGTAATGCAACCACTGCTTAAATCAGTGACGGTAACGCTATAATTATTATTCAATGGCAAATTTTCAACGGTTAGTTCCCGTAAATTAGTTTGTTCGATCCGACCATTGCTGAAATGAAATTGAAAGGGCGGAGACCCTCCGGCAACGCGGACCGTCATTTTACCATCATTGGCACCAAAACAACTAATATTTTTTACAAAGAATGTATCAACGGTTAAAGCAGTACCAGCACCCCTGACTTTGATGGAGGAAATTTGTTTGGCACAACCATTGGCATCCTGCACGGTCAACTCATAATCGCCGGGAAGGACATTGGTTAGAATGGCATTCGTATCGCCATTGCTCCATAAATAGCGATAAGGCGCTCGACCCCCGGAAACAGTGGCGCGTAACTCGTTGGAATACTGCGCATCGCATTCCCCACTGATGCGCACATCGACCTCGGCTAGGAGTTCGGTTGGCTCCGTCAAACGGAAAGTAGTATCAATGGGACAATCATTTTTATCCCGGACGACCAAACGGTAATCGCCCGCAGGTAGATTGAAAATATCTGCTTCTTCCTCATCTAATCCAACCCATTGATAACGATAGGGTTGGGTGCCGCCTTTTACATCGATTTCGATAAAACCCGTAGAATCATCTTTACAGGCAATCTGACCCAGGGTTTCAGTTATCAATTGCAAGGGAGGAGGATTCTGAATCACAATCGTGTCAGAAACAAAGCGGCAGCCGCGTGAATCGGTCAGATTTAAAACATAATTACCTTGGCTGAGATTCACCAAATCCTTGGAAGTACTGCCGTTATTCCAGTTGTAATTTAACGGTGGACTCCCGGCTTGAATAAAATTAACCTGGATAATTCCATCCGCACTCTGCGCACAACTGGGTTGGGAGATACCAAATCTTACGTCAATGGCTTTGGGTGCGCTTACCGTTACGGTTGTATCGAATAAACAACCTTGCGCATCTTCTATGGTAACGGCGTAAGTACCTGCCGCAACATTCGTCAGATTTTGGGTAATATCTCCGCGATTCCAATTATATTTAAATGGCGCAGAGCCAGTAGGTTGTATATTAATATTGCCATCCTGCCGACCAAAGCATTCGGGTTGGGTTACGTTCAGTGCGACAGAAATAGGTGACGAAGCGGTCAGTTGAAATGTGTCGCTGCCACCGGCACAACCATTGGCATCCGTAAGGGTAACGGTGTAATCTCCCACGCCTAGATTTACCAGAGAAGACCCCTGCTCACCGGTATTCCAGTTGAAGGTGTAAGGTTGGGTACCCCCTTGTGCACTTAGCACCAACAAACCATTGGTTTCACCGACACAGCGAGGGTTATTTTGTCTTAATAAGTTGATTGTTAAACTATTAGGTTGGGATATAGGGATGGCACCGACCCGCTGGCATCCTTTAAAATCAGTAATTGTAACAGTATAATTGCCGGCAGGTAAATTGGGCAAAACCGGGGCAATACTACCGGTATTCCATTCATACTGATAGGGTGCTGTGCCGCCATTTGCTTGAATTTTCAGGAACCCATCGCTTAAACCTGGACAACTTACATTTTTAAGTGAATCCGTCTCAATACTCAGGGTTGTTGGTGCTGTCAATGCAATGGATTCTACCAAAGTACAGCCTCGGGCGTCGCTGACGGTTACCTGATAATTGCCTGCGGCAATATTATTCAGGTCTTCACGGCGAGCGCCGGTATTCCACAGAAAAGTATAATCTTTGGTACCGCCAAAAATGGTTAAATTGATCGCGCCATTAGCCGTTTCGGCGCAGGAAGGTTCGACCAGATTTTGTAGGATTTTTAGTGGTTCGGGTTCATTTACGACCAAATCAGAAAGTACAGTTTCACAGGCACCATCGGTGATCGTTACAGCGTAGGTGCCTCCAGTAATATTCTGTAAAGAAGCAGTAGTAGCGCCATTGCTCCAGCGATAAGTGGGATTTCCACCAATGACGCTTAGAAAAATACCTCCATCACTTGCTCCGGGACAAGATACATTACGCACCTGCGTACGCTCTACCACGGTAGAAGGACCGTTGATAATGACTTGCCGCAATTCAATTTCACAACCCTGTGGTGAGCTGTCAGTTATGGTGACGCGGTAAGCGCCTTGTCTCAGATTGTCAATTGTAACCGGACCGGTTACATTGAATATATTATTATTAGCGCCATTATTGCTGCTCCAGGCGTAGCTAAAGGGGGCTTGCCCACCCAAAGGCGTAATGGTAAAACCTCCATTGCTTCCGGTACACGAAGTGGCACTGCGGGTGCTTACCCGTACCGAGTCAATGCTATTGGTAGTGGTAATGGCAACCGTATCGGTCACATTACAGCCAGCAGCATCCGTCACTGTCACCGTATAACGATTGATGTTGCCTACTACACTGTCAGATTTTACAGCGATGGTTGCATCGGTATCTCCGGTATTCCAAAGATAATTATAGCTACCGGCACCACCGCTGGCATTCACGGTAACGAAGCCATCGCCATCCAAACATAATCCAAAAGTTTTGGCTGGTGAAAAACGCACTGTAGGCGTTGGTTTTACAAAAACACTGACATTACTTTCATCGGCACAGCCTTCAGAGCTGATGGCACGATAGTAATAAGTGGCTGTTACCGAGGGTTTTACAAGTGAATTGGGAAGTTGATTGGCAACACTGGCAGGGGTGCCCGAATGAAAGGTAATCGCTGCTCCAGTAAAATTAGCATCCTGAATGGTCAGGCTACTCAAGTCAAAACTTTCTCCAGGACAAACACTTGGCGTACCAATATGACTCAAATCGGGACGGGGATTAATGACCACCAGCGCCTCGGCGCGCGTACCTGAGCGACAAACAAAATCGCTTTCTTCGGCATAAAATTTATATATAATCGGTGCTGGACTATTATTTTCGGGTAAATTAGGAAAGAAACCGTTGCCCGTCCCAATTACATCATCTCCATCAGGGGAGCCGTACCAAAAAATAGGTTTGCCGGAAAGCGGGGTGGCAAGCACAACAGCTAAATCACCGGAACAAATGGTATCACTTTGCACCAAAGGAGCGGGTAGAATGGTTTCATCGGCATTTCCATTACAATTATTATCAATATTATTACAAGCTACTTCCGGCGCGCCCGGATTGATCGCTGGATTATTATCATTACAATCGCCGCCGGTCAAAGTAAAACCGTCAGGTATATCTTCTAAACAGCTAAAAATGAATTGGTTAGGGTTGCCGTAGCCATCTCCGTCCGCATCTACATAGAAAGGCATATCGGGCGCGCCAAGGTCTTCCGAACCAAAGAGCACAATATGATCCAATGCAATATCACCCCGCGAGCCATTGCCGCCAATGCCGACAAAACGAAACCGCACGATGGAGCCATCGGCAAATTGATTCAGCGATAAATATACTTTGTGCCAGGTATTTCCTTGATTACCAGACCGTTCCCACATCGTCGCCCAGGTAGCACCCCCATCGGTAGAATATTGCAAACGCAAAGTGCCGATATTAACGCCCCACATGTGATAATTAAACGACATATGACAAGTGTCAGTACCTTGTTTGTTAATGCGTATGCAATTGGAAATCAAATGCGTTTGCCTGCCATTGGTACAAGCCGTACCTGAAGATTCGAGATAAACGTATTTACCTAAACCGCCATTAACATCTCCCCCTGGACCCGTGTTAACCGTAGGCGTTTTGCCTCTATACACCAGCCAATCAAAATCATCACCGCTGCCATTCCGCCAGATACCAGGAAAATCGCATACCGCACCGCAGGTGGTGGAGCATTCATCATAATTATCAAAATTTTCTATAATGGTAGCCGGTGGGGGCAGACATCCGGTTCTTACCCGAAGGACGCAAGAATTATCTGAAAAATTTGCCCCGAAATTACAGACACGCCGGATGTAAACATCATATTCGGTAAATGGCTGTAACCCTTGCAAGGCATAAGGCGAGCAGGAATTCGTAGTAACCACCATTCCCTGACCTGCTTGTGCGCCGGTACCAGGGGTGAAGCCCGGTGCTCCATATTCAATGATTACCGGTGTACAATCGTCTGGTTGCCAGGCTAATTTGACGGTCGTAGTGTCCACCTCGACTACGCTTACATTCGTGATGGGCAAGCAGGTAATGGATTCAAATTTTAACTCCACGTATTCCAATGTCCCTACATCTTCGGCTACATCATCACAAATTTGCAGAATCCACTGTCCATTGGGATTGGTTACACCATCATTCAGCAGAAAAAAACTTTCTTCCGGCTGATAAGGTCCATCTACAAAGGGTGCCAGCCCATTTTTAATGGATTTACAGGCTGCCATCGAAAAAACAACCGGTTGAGCGCAGCCAGGTGCGTCAGGATTGCCATAGTTTTCGTTACCGCCACCATTATCAAAGCTTAATTTCACGGTCTTCCCGCCCGGTGAAATCAGACTGATATCCAGATCGCCCGCCCATTCATGCCGAATCACCAAACGTACTTCTTTTAGGTAAATATCGGTGCCCAGGCGCGTGCCAAAAACATTATTGACATTGATTCTGAACTGATTAGGATTGTAAAATACCTGTCCCTCCGGGCAATTATTATCCACAATTTCTAAACCAAGATTACAATTGGAAGGATTGCTTAAAGTATTGCCCTGTGCAAAGATCGATTGCACCCCCCCAATGAAAATAAGAAGTGTAGCTGTGTAGAGTAACCCTTTGCTCATGCAGTCTAGTTTTAGGGATATGCGTGTTGATACACTTGTAAAGTGACCGCGCCATGCCGGCACGAAAAGCCCACGTCCGCTGTGTACTTTTCTGTTTCACTTAGCTTTGGTAAAATTAATATAATATGCTACAAGGCAAGTAGCAAAACGCTGGGTTATTTTAGTTAATGCCAGCAAAAGACAAAATGTCGCAGGAATGATGCAGAATATTATAAATAAAAGAAATTTATATTTAAAATAGTTATTATGTTAATATGTTTTAATTGTCTGATTTTCAATTATTTAAAATTTACATAATAAATCATAAAAATATAAAAAGATCAAATGTGATAATTTGCATCATAAAATTTAATTTCAAACTAAATAGGTGTATCACCCAGCTCCAGAATTTTGTCGAATTCCGATTTTTCCAAGGGCATCACCGATAGGCGACCAATGCGTACCAAACCAATATTTTGTAACTCCGGCGTCGCTTTTACTGTTTGTAAAGCCACCGGTTTGTTGAGGCGCTTGATTGGCACCACATCCACTACCGACCAATCTCCTTTTTCGGCAGTCGGATCAGGATAAGCCGCGCGTGCTACTTTGCAAATGCCGACAACCTCCAGCCCGCTCACACTGTGATAAAACAATACCAAATCGCCTTCCTGCATCGCCCGCAGATGGTTACGCGCTGCGTAATTGCGCACGCCTTCCCACATCGTTTTGCCCTCGCGCTCCAGCCGCTCATAACTATACGTTTCGGGTTCAGATTTTACAAGCCAATAGTTCATATCCAGGTGCCGATTTGCGGGTGTACGAATATTTTTCGTAAAAATAAGCAGTTCCGGTGTAATTTTGTTACTTGTTAATTATTTAATCTTATTTTTAATATGTATCAAACGGAAGCATTAGAACTAAATATTGATGGCGTTTTTATAAAAATTTTACAAATTACGAATGTAGATGATTTGTACGAGCAACTCATTGCCAAAGGTGAAACCCACGAGGACGTGCAGGATGAGCGCATTCCGTACTGGGCGGAGCTATGGCCCGCTGCCATTGGGCTAAGTAAATATTTAATTGAATTTGATATTATAAAGGAGGTTAATAATGTAATAGAAATCGGTTGTGGCTTGGGTTTGCCGGGCATTGTAGCCGGAAAATTGGGCGCGAATGTAATATTTACCGATTATTTAGCGGAAGCATTACATTTTACTAAACAAAACTGGACATTAAATAACGCTGCGGAAAGCCCTTCCCTAGGCGGGGATTCAGGGGGGCAGGCACAATTTGAAGTAATGGATTGGCGGCAGCCTAAATCAGAATTAGCGGCAGATTTGGTCCTGGCTTCGGATATTTGTTATGAAAAACGCTTTTTTAAATATTTACCGCACGCTTTCCGAACCTTATGTAAGCCGGGCGGTAGCATTGTGGTGAGTGACCCCAGCCGCGAAGTAGCCCAGGATTTTTTTCAAAATATTACAAGAGAAGGATTTAAAGTAAATAAAATCAGCTATGATATTCAGCCGATTTTAGGCGGCAGAACCGTGCAGGTGAATGTTTATCATTTAACAACCAGATAGATATGAAATATGAAATTTAAAATGTGAGATATGAAATTAGAAATATAAAGTGCTTGTCAATTATTTCATATCTCACATTTCATATCTCATATTTTACTACACTTCCAACTCCGGATCATAGTTCGGATCATTATAATGATCTTCCCCTTCCCAGCGCGCCACTACGGCGGTTGCCAAACAATTGCCGATGACATTCACGGCGGTACGCGCCATATCCATCAATTCATCAATGCCGATGATCACAAAAATGGGCCAATCTTCGAGTCCCAGATGCGAAAAATTCGTCACAGTAGCCGATAAAATCACCAAAGATGCCCGTGGAACGCCCGCCACACCTTTGCTCGTGAGCATTAATGTAAAAACAATTAATAATTGGTTGGCAAAAGATAATTGCACGCCGCAGGCTTGCGCCACAAAAATTGTAGCCAGCGACAGATATAAAGTCGTGCCGTCCAGATTAAAACTATAGCCTGTTGGCATGACAAACGCCACAATTTTGCGGGGTACACCGAGTTCTTCCATTGCCTTCATGGCTTTCGGAAGTGCTGATTCTGAACTGGTTGTAGCAAAAGCCAGCGTCACCGGCTCGGCAATCGCTTGAATAAATCTTCTAATGGGTAATTTTATGATTAAAGCCACCGGCACAAACACCAATAAAATAAATGCAATTAAAGCACCATATAATGTGCCTAATAACATGGCAAGATTTAATAATACGCCAAACCCTTTTTCACTGATGGTATAAGCAATGGCGGCACCCACGGCAAAAGGCGCAAAATACATGACCACTTGCGTGAATTTAAACATCACTTCCGACAAGCTTTCGGCAAAATCAAGCATGTGGCGCTTTTGGTGTTCTCGCGTAACCAGCGCTAAACCAATGGCAAACAAAATACTAAAAACTACAATTTGTAATACATCGCCGTTATACACCGATTTTGCAATATTCTCCGGGAAAATATGCATGATGATTTCTTCCCAGTCTTGCTTGGCGGGCGGCGCGGCGGGACTCATGGTTTCGCCGTTATGTAATAATTGGTACGTATTTCTGCTTTCATCCACGCGCATTTGCAGGGAAGGGTCGCTCATTGCCAGGTCCACCGGCGGTTCGCGGTCTTCGCGCGGAATGCCCCAGCCTGCCTGGGTCAGATTGATGGCACCTAAACCAATAAAAAGCGCAACCGTAGTCACAATTTCAAAATATAATAAGGCTTTCCAGCCCATGCGACCCACCTGTTTCAAGTTAGAATGCCCGGCAATGCCCACCACCAGCGTACCAAAAAGCAGCGGACCAATAATGGTTTTTATTAAGCGAATAAAAATGCGGCTGACAATATTTAAATGGTGCGAAACCTCTGGGAAATCGTGCCCGAATTCCGTGCCGATGATCATACTGATCAAAATCCAGGTGGTGAGGCTATTTTTGAGCCAAGCCCAGTAACAAATGACCGCAATGGCTGCCCAGCGCACCACCGCAGTTGCTACATCGGGCAGATTCACCAATCCATACTCATCAATCAATGTCACCAGCACTGCAGCAGTAACTGCTCCAAACATCGTGTAAATCAGCGATTTACTAATTACTTTCGGGTTCTTAGGTTGCTCCATTTAAACGAATTTTTATAAGTCCATTGCGGCATGACCGCGCGCCTAATGGTTTATTAAAAAGCCAAAACTACTAAAAGGTAAGCAAAGATTGTATGCTTTCCCCGGTTTTAAAGCAATCGAATAACGATAAATTATCGTGGCAATACAAGGATTGTAAAGATTTTATAATTATGATAACAAATAAATAAAACAGGCAATTTATTATAATATTCCCACTCACCCAATTATCCAACATCTAATATCCAACATCCAATATCCAACCTCTAATATCTCATCCCAATCACCGCCATCATGCGCCCCGTCTGTCCTTTTTCTTTGCGATGCTAAAAATATTGATATTTATTTAAAACCTTAGAAAACGGCGATATTTCGATCTGATTTTCGGGAATGCCAAATGCTACTAACTGATCTTTATTGCCATTTTTTAAATCCACCAAAAATTTATTTAGTTGGGCATCATATCTTTTAAAATCATCGGGAAAATGATCGGCTACGTCGGCATCCACTTCATAACTGCATTCATCAATGCAAGTACCAATGTAAGCAAAACAGTGTTCCGGCTGCGTACCAAAATGATCCTGCATGGTTTCCAGCGTTTTAAAAACAATGCCATCCACCGTGCCGCGCCAACCGGCATGAATGGCTGCAACTACCTCATTTTCAGTGTCATAAATCAAAATAGGCGTACAATCTGCCACACTCACCGCCACAAAAATCCCTTTCCGATCCGTTACCAACGCATCAAAACCAGCATAATCTCCTGGCTCAAGGGCATATAATATTTTATCGCCATGTACTTGATGCGAGGTAGCAAGTTGCTGTAAATCAATGCCTTGCCCGCCAAAAAAACGCTTGCGGTTTTCGATTACATTCGCCTCCTGATCGCCTACGCGAAAGCTTAAATTCAGAGAGGATAAAGGCGCTTCGCTCACCCCGCCGTTGCGCGTACTCTCCGCTGCAATAATATTTGAAAAGGGACTGAAAATTTCAGGTTTATGATAAGTTGTGTTCATGTGTTCAAGTATTCTTGTGTTTATGTGTTCTTGTGTTTATGTGTTCTTGTGTTTGTGTGTTCTTGTGTTCTGGTAAGTGCTGTAATTTGATAAAATTCGATAGTAACTTTGCTTCATTATTACATTTTATTCCTTAATTATTCATTCCTTAATTATTCATTTCATTTGTTCTTTCATTTTTCTAAACAATTCCCAGGTAACAATGCCGACGCAGACTGAAATATTAAGTGAATGTTTCGTTCCAAATTGCGGAATTTCAATTGCGGCATCGGCTAATTCCATTATTTCATCACTTACACCATTTACCTCATTTCCAAACACTAACGCATATTTATTATCTTGTTTTAATTCAAAATCTTGCAATAATACACTGCCTTCGGCTTGCTCCACTGCAATGATTTTATAATCCTTTAATTTTAACTGCTTTATTACATCTATTGGCTCCTTATGATATTCCCATGCAACGGATTCCGTAGCGCCCAGCGCAGTTTTTGTGATTTCCCGATTGGGTGGTTGTGCCGTAATGCCACATAATATAATTTTCTCTAATGCAAATGCGTCAGCGGTACGAAAAGCCGAGCCGACATTAAGCGCCGAGCGCACATTGTCCAGCACCAATATTATGGGTGTTTTCGGCTGATTTTTAAAGGTTTCTACACTTACCCGGTTCAGTTCGGTAACGGCTAATTTTCGCATAATTGCTCAGCGTATATTAAATATTATAAGCTATTATTTTAACCACTGAGCACACGAAGCACACGAAGCATTTTCACAGGAGTAGCACGCCGCGGGGTGTTTGACAGGATCAAACCAACCCCACAAATCTAAGTGTACTAAGTGTCCTAAGTGGTGAAATTAAACAACGTCTCAGATGCCAGTAGTTGAATGTTAATTTTTGACAAAAGTACTAAAATCTGACAAAAGCCAGCCTGATTCGTTCTATCGCAAATCCACAGCATTCTATGACCAGACAAATAATGAAATCTAAGATATTTATAGGTGTTATAATTATTGTTGGTATTTATGTAGTTGGTAGAATATTGGTTTTTAATCAATTAAGAAAAGTTATTTACAAAGAAATTACTGCGTTAAAAGCCCAGGGCATCGAAATTGAAATGGCTCAACTGCAAGTAGGTCCCTGGAAAAACCGGGTACAGTTGGACAGCGTACGCATTCGTTTTGTGGAGGGCAAGGGCACGGATACCCGCATTCGGGCGGAGGCGGGCACGATTACGCTGCGTGGCATTGCTTTGTACCGGGCAGTGATGCGCAGAGAATTGTGGGTACACTCGGTGCAACTGTCGTCGCCTTTTATTCAAACAGCCCACCGACGCGGCGAATCCCCATCCACTGACCAATCTCCCAAATCACCTGCATTGAAGCGATTTTTTTTCAAGCGGGTACATATCGAACAAGGGCGTTGGCGGCTCAATGACGGCTCCAATACGCCCATCCGTATCACAACACTTGATCGGGTAAACCTGCGCGATTTCAGTGTTTTAAATCCAGGTAAAGGGAAGCTGCACTGGAAAGTGGGTAAAACCGATGTATCAGCCGTAAAAATAGATTTTCCTAAAAATTATTATAATTTATTCATAAAAGCTGTTTTTTATAATGCAAATCGTAAAAAACTGACCCTGGATAGTATAAAATTAACGCCTTATTATAATAAAGCCGAATTTGCACAAAAAAATGGTAAACAAACTGGACGCCTCGACGCGCTTATTCCTTACCTGCATGCAGTGGGTTGCCAACTGGAAAGCGCACCTGTTTTCAAATTACATGCGGATAAAATCAATTTAAAATTCAGGCTGGAATCCTACGTTGATAAACGCTATCCCTTTGAAAATGAGGCAGATCGAGTGTTGCCGGTAGAATTTTTGCAGGATTTACCCATTGACTTGCAGATTGATACATTGCGTGTGGAAGACAGCTATGCTGAGCACGAAGAAAGACCGGAAGAGGGTGACGCAACGGGCAAGGTCACCTTTCACAAGATCAATGCTACGCTCGCCAATCTCAGCAATAACAAGGCTTCCGGGCAGCGACTCATCCCGCCTGCGCTGTCGGTCACTGCGTTATTTATGGGCATCGGTGATCTGCGCTTGGAAGGTGGATTTCCACATCATGCCAAGGAAAATTATTATCTCTCTGGAGTAATGTATCATTTTCCATTTACTAAATTAAATAATGTAATTGAACCACTGGCTAAAGCCCGCATAGAGTCTGGCTATTTGAATTGGATAAAATTTAATTTTAAATATAATAACGACCGTTCCGATGGTGAAGTGGAAATGAACTACAAAGACCTGAAAGTAACTACCTTTAAAAAAGATAATCCTGAAAAAAAAGCCAAATTTAAAAACTTCATTCTCAATAACTTTATACTAAAAGAAGACATTAACGAGGGGATGAAAGAAGACAAACGCACGGGTACCATTCAGTTTTACCGCGACCGGCGACGCTCCTTGCTGCATTACTGGTGGAAATCGGTATTTAGTGGCGCATTGTCGGTGTATAATATTGATAAAATGCCAGCACCCAAAGCAGCGGCGGACAGCAAGTAATGCACATCCGAAGTTTTTAAAAACTTTGCAAGTCTTGCTCCAATCCGAGTATTTTGCGTATTTTCCCGTATTCAAAAACTCGACTCAATATGAAAGCACCTAAAACCTTCCTATTATTATGTTTATTTACTTGCAATATCATATTGGCACAAAAAAATGCCAGTATTAGCTTTGAGCAAGTCATTTCTTTACACAATGCCGGTAGCCCGACGATTTCGCCCGATGGTCAGCACGTAGCCTTTACCGTGAGTACGACCGATTGGAAAGAAAATACCTATGATACAGAAATCTGGCTGGCACGCAATGGGGAAGAGCCGTTCCAACTCACGCGCACTAATAAAGGTAGTAGTACCTCACCACGCTGGTCGCCCGATGGTAAATGGATTGCCTTTCTGGCGGATCGGGGTGATAAGAATCAAATTTTTGTAATACGAGTGCAGGGCGGCGAAGCGCAGCCCGTTACGAAAGAGGAAGAAGGCATCAGCAATTTTGAATGGTCGCCTGATGGCAAGCAATTTGCTTTTACCCGGCAAGAACCCGAAAGCAAAGCCGACAAAACCCGTAAGGAACGCTACGGCGGCTGGGCATTTGATGATGAGGAATATCGGCTGAATCATTTGTGGTTGGTTGATTTTCAACACGATTTGCATATAAACAGCTATCCATGTTATAATGAGAGTAAAGATTCGAGTAATAAAAACGATTGTATTACCTTACCGAAAGCTACGCGTCTGACCGAAGGCAGTTTCACGGTTTCAGGATTTGAATGGTCGCCCGATGGTAAAATGATTGCCTTTACGCAGCAGCCCAATCCATTAATCAATGCTTCCGGCAAAGCGGATATTATGCTATTGGATGTAATGGATAAAAAAATTACACCTTTGGTACAAAACCTCGGAGGAGACTTTCTGGCAGCGTGGTCGCCTGATTCCCGGCGGATTTTATTTACTTCCAGTGTAAATGATACGATTTCTAATTATTATAAAAATAATAAATTATTCTGGATAGATGTAAAGGATGGTGGTAAACCCACACAACTCGCCAAAGATTTTGATGAAAACATCGGCGGCACGGTTTGGACCAATGATGGTATTTATTTTTCGGCGTGGCAACGCACCAAACGCCCGCTTTTCCGCATTGATCCCGTGAGCGGGCAAGTGAAAAATGTCAATCTGCCGTTAGAATTGCTGGGGGCTTACACTTTTTCCAAAGATGGCAAAACCATGGCTTATACGGCTTCGGGTGCGAGTACGTTGAGTGAAGTGTTTAAAATCACGCTGGCGACGCCTAACCCTACCCAATTAACGCAGCTCACCAAGCAAATTGACAACTGGAGTACGGCACAAAGTGAAGTAATCCGTTGGAAAAGTCAGGATGGCGCGGAAATTGAAGGCATATTACATAAACCCAAAAATTATGATGCAAAACGTAAATATCCTTTGTTAGTTATGATACACGGCGGTCCGACAGGTATTGATGTGCCGACGCCTGTGCCTGGCGGCGTGTATCCGGTATTGCAATGGCTGGAAAAAGGCGCGCTGGTATTGCGTCCAAATTACAGAGGATCAGCAGGTTATGGTGAAAAATTCCGATCTTTGAATGTGCGCAACCTTGGTGTTGGTGATATGTGGGATGTAATGTCGGGCGTGGATTATCTGGTAAAACAGGGTTTGGTAGATGAAAATCGCATGGGCTGCATGGGCTGGAGCCAGGGCGGTTATATTTCAGCGTTTTTGACCACGAATACTGACCGATTCAAAGCTATTTCTGTGGGGGCAGGCATTTCCAATTGGATGACGTATTATGTGAATACTGATATTCATCCTTTTACACGTCAATATTTGCAAGCCACGCCTTGGAGCGACCCGGAAATTTATCGGAAGACCTCACCGATGACGAATATTACTAAAGCGAAAACGCCGACTTTGATTCAGCACGGCGAATTCGACCGGCGCGTACCCATTCCCAATGCGTATGAATTGCTGCAAGGTTTACAGGATCAAAATGTTCCGGCTAAACTGGTGGTTTACAAGGGTTTTGGTCATGGAATTAATAAACCCAAAGAACGCCTCGCTGCCGTGTGGCACAATTGGCAATGGTTTAACAAATACCTTTGGGGCGAGAAAGAAGAACTGCCGCTGGGCGAAGCAACCAAACAAATGGTGAGTGGCGGCACGAACTAATCCTATTTTTAATTGATAAGGACGTATTAATTATTGTCAAACGATTGGATTTTTTTGATTCATCTTTGCTAAAAGTCTGTAAGGGCGCTTTTGCCTTACAGACTTTTTTTATAAAACCAGCCTGTAGAATAGGGGAGTGGTACGAAAAAATATCGCTATACAGCTGGCACTGCGCCGTGTTCGTGCTTATTAACATCGGATTTACCAACGAACGCTTTCGCTGCCTGAATTTTAATGCTGTAACCCGTTCTTCGTAGCCCGATGCTGTCAATTTTACTCGACGGCGTTCCGGCAAAATGCTGTATCTTCTCCGCCAAAATATTGAAATTATGCACTACACTTTTAAAACCCTGAGCATCTTGTTGTCATTCGGCATTTTAGCCCTGCCAACTGTCGCCCAAACAGCTTCCTGGCAGGATACGCTACAAAAAATAGACGCCTTATTTTCCAAATACAACATCAATACCCCCGGTGGCGTGCTCACCATTGCCCGAAAAGGCAAAATCATTTACAATAAAGCCTTTGGGATGGCGGATTTAGAGCATAATCTGGCAAATAACCCCGAAACAATCTTTGAAGCAGGCTCCGTGTCTAAGCAATTTACTGCTGCCGCAATTTTACTCCTTGCCGATGAGGGCAAATTATCCTTGGAAGATGACGTACGAAGGTATATTCCTGAGTTGCCAGACTACAGTACGCCTATAAAAATAAGGCATTTGATGACGCATATCAGTGGCTTGCGCGATTGGGGCGCGGTGGCGGCTATTACTGGCTGGGAACGCGGCAAACGCGTGCATACCCATGCCCATGTATTGGAAATTTTGTCACGGCAAAAAGCTTTGAATTTTCCGCCGGGCGATCAATACAGCTATTGCAACTCCGGTTATAATCTAATGGCAATCATCGTAGATCGGGTCAGCGGAATGCCTTTTGCAGATTTCTGCCAACAGCGCATTTTTGAACCAATGGGCATGAAAAATACCGAGTGGCGCGAC
>JBKBWT010000023.1:0-27257 GCA_046314415.1 Saprospiraceae bacterium | reverse complement strand
GCCTTACTACGCCCGATGGTCGCATTCGCTTGGTGGGAGAAGTCCCCGTCGCTAAGCCTGGTGTTGCAACAAAAGGCGTCCTCTTTATTGATATGGAGCGCAACAAATTAAAAGATCGCAAAACATCTTTAAAAATTGAGGTAGTATCCAATGGCAAAGTCATGGATCATGTAAAAACAAACTTTTTAGGACCGTTTAAGTGAAATGTGAGATTTGAGATTTGAAATATGAGATTTTTTAAATTTGAAATGTGACAAACGTCAATAAAAAATAAAAAATAAAAACAATGAAATTCAACTGGGGTACGGGTATTGCTCTGTTTTACGGCACTTTTGTGATCGTATTAGTTTTCGCAGTATTCAAATCACGCACCTACGATAATAGCCTGGTTTCCGATCATTATTATGCCGATGATCTGGCTTATCAGCAACATTATAATAAGCTTAAAAATAATCAGACTTTATTACATGATTTGAATATTATAAAAGAGGATAAAAACATTACATTCCAGTTTCCGGCGGAGGTGGGCACTGCCCAGGGCGAAATTCAATTTTTCTGCCCATTTGACAGCAAGCAAGATTTTAAGGTCACTATCAGCCCGGATAACAAGCAACTACAAATAGTAGATATTTCTAAATTAAAAACCGGCCGCTGGAAAATTAAAGTAAACTGGCAAGCCAACGGTAAAGATTATTATAAAGAAGAAGCCATTATTTTGTGATATTGTTAGTTTGTTATTTAGTAGTTTATCCAATATAACAAACTAAGAAATAACATTTTTCACATGTTCTGGACAGCCTTTACAATGGGTTTGGTGGGGAGTTTGCACTGTGTGGGCATGTGCGGACCGATTGCATTGGCGTTGCCCTATCAAGATGGTAGCCGCTGGCGTGCTGCGTCAAATGTGCTATTGTACAATTTGGGACGGGTCTCAACTTATGCTTTGTTAGGAACCGTCATTGGTTTGCTTGGAAAAGGCTTATTTTTAGCTGGTTTACAGGCCTATTTTTCGATTGCAATAGGTGCGTTACTCTTGTTAGCCGCATTATTTTCGATTAACATTGAACGACAGTTACTCACCATTCCGCTCTTAAATCGTTTGAATGGTTGGGTCAAGGTCAAATTAAGCCTGCTTCTAAAACAAAATAGCCGGGGAACGTTGTTTCTCATTGGCGCGTTGAATGGATTGCTGCCCTGTGGCTTAGTTTATATGGCGGTTATTGGTGCCGTGACCATGCCAAATGTGCTGGATGGTGCCGTTTATATGGGCTTATTTGGCTTTGGAACTTTGCCTTTAATGCTGTCAACCGCTATTGCCGGGCAATTTGTATCCTTACAATGGCGCAGTAGGGCAAGGCGGCTCATCCCCATATTCTTGGCAGCTTTTGCCCTATTCTTTATCTGGCGCGGGCTGCAATTTGCTGCGCCGCTCGAAATGCGCTTTTGGGAAAACATGGACAACGTCCCGATGTGTCATTAGAGCTAGGCAATAATCGGTAATTGTTACCAATGGCGATCCCGAAATTATACCCAAAGTTTACCATTATTTATACATCCAAAATACTTAGTTTTGCGTTTATTTTGATTGAATCTAAATAGAGTTTGAATTACACAATGATAAAGACAGATATTTTAATTATTGGTGCTGGTCCCGTCGGATTATTCACTGTATTTGAAGCAGGATTGCTGAAATTACATTGTCATTTAGTAGATGCATTGCCACAACCTGGTGGACAGCTGTCAGAAATATATCCAAAAAAACCAATATATGATATTCCAGGTTTCCCAACGGTATTAGCGGAAGATTTGGTAAAAAATCTGATGGAGCAAATTGCCCCCTTTAAGCCGGGCTTTACGTTGGGCGAACGCGCCGAAAAACTGGAACGCCTGGAGGATAATTCCTTCAAAATCACCACTAATCGTGGCACCGAGATCAATGCCCCTGTGATTTGCATTGCCGCCGGGCTAGGCAGTTTTGAGCCGCGTAAACCGCCAATTGATAATATTGAGCATTTTGAAGATCATGGGGTAGAATATTTCATTAAAGACCCCGAAATGTATCGCCAAAAACGCGTGGTGCTGGCGGGCGGTGGCGACAGTGCACTCGATTGGACCATTTACTTGGCTGATGTCGCTGACGAAATCTACCTCATTCACCGTCGTACCGGCTTCCGGGGCGCGCCCGACAGCGTGGAAAAAGTGATGGAACTGAGTGAGAAAGGACGTATTAAATTAATTACTGAAGCTCAAGTTGTTGGTTTACATGGCAATGGCAAGCTAAATGAAGTAGTCATTCAACATGATACGCAGGGCGCGTTTACCGTGCCTACTGATCATTTTATTCCTTTGTTTGGCATGGCACCGAAGCTGGGACCCTTACAAGAATGGGGATTGGAATTAAATAAAGATGGCATCGTAGTCAATACATTCGATTACAGCACCAATGTTCCGGGCATTTATGCGGTTGGAGATATTAATTATTATCCTGGTAAGTTAAAATTGATTCTTTGTGGTTTCCACGAAGCAACGCTGATGTGCCAGTCGGCATTCAAATACATTTATCCGGATAAAAAGTTAAGTTTCAAATATACAACAGTAAATGGTGTAGAGGGATTTTAAAGGCGGAGCGATTCTTTGCTCCACTATTTGAAGTCCCCATATACCAACGAATGATACACCGAATTTTTCTTCTCTGTTTGCTTTTATAAATTTTTGAATGTTAAAAAAGAAGGGTCATTCAACAAACCTGTCACGTGTTCGTTTCTTGCATGTGGCAGGTTTTTACATGAATAGCAGCTACTATTTTTCGAGTAGGAAAAAATAATATTCTGCCAAAAGCTCTTTTCTAAAGATACTTGTCAATTTTTTTCAAAAAAATTAGACAAAAATTCGAACCGAGTAGTACATCTTGTTGTATAAAGTGTGTACATTCGTATCGGTATTTTTGGCATACAACATTCCCTAACCAAACCATGAAGGGTATGATAACCAGATCAATGAAGAGGCGGCTCTTACGAGCTCGAATCACCCTAAACCAAACGATTCAAAAAATCTTAGAAATTAACCGGAAGAAAAAATCATTGCCTTACTTACAAAATGCCCGCGAAGAACAGGAAAATATGTACGAAGAGCTGAAAGTATTGAATAAAATCGCGGAACACCAGGCTAAACTCATCAAGCACTACGAAATGACACTCGCTGCAGCTAAAAGCTGAACAAAAAAGTAGAAACTTAAGCCAAAACAAGTCGGTCTTGTAAGCGATTGATCACACCAGGGATCAATGGTTTAACCTGTTCGAGCAGGTCGCGCAACGCATATTGCTTTGCTTCGATGTTGTCCAGGTTTTCCAGTGATTGCTGGAGCATGGTTTCCAGTTCTTCTTTTCCCAATTGTATTTCTTTGTAACGAGCTACGGCTTCGTACCAAAGAATGGTGGGTAAGTAATTGGCGCTTTTGCGGTAGTCGCGCTCCCGCTCAAGTAAGTGATATTTACGTACTACTTTGAGCAAATCACTGTATTTTTCCTGTCGGAGCAAGGCTTCGAGATAGGAAGAAAAGAATACATGCCAACGGTATTCGAAAATTTCTTTGCGATAAGCTTGCAAAAAAGATCCGGCATAATGCTCGGCGTTGCGGTACTGATGATTGTTATTGAGGCATTTCAAATAAAATGCAACAAATCCCACTTTGCTGTGAAAACTCGCCGTGGTTTTCATCTCCGGGTATGCAGTGCGCATGAGTTGGAGCGCTTCTTGATGCTTCTTCTGCCGCAGCAAAACTGCGCATAAGTTGTTGACATAGAACAAGTAATCACTGTTATGACCGCGTACCGAGAGGTAACCGTAATACTCTGCCTTGTCCATTTCCTGAAAACGACTATGTAATATCAGCCGATTTCCATAATAATTTAGTAAAATTCGCCGCGAATAGTAAATACCTTTGGTAAATAAGGCATCCAGATAATCATATTTTTCGCGTAATTTTTCAAATTTGCGATAATTCAAATAGACAAACGTAAGCCGTACCAGCGCCAGATAACGATTCAAGCCATCCAGGGCTTCATTATAAAATACTTCCGTCAGCCAGTTTTCCCAATGTAAAGATTGTGCCGAGTTTTTTGAATATTGATTGACAATGTCCAAAGTTGCTTCATGAATGCGCTCACTCGCCGCTTTACATTCATCATATTTACTGCGGTAATTTTTTAGAAAATCGTCGGTCACTTTATGATAGGCAAACCGCATGCGAATGAGCAAAAAATGCCGATAATTTTGTACCAGCTCATAAAATTTAGTAAAATAAAAATCGAGTTGTTCGTACTCGCGAATGGCTTTTACCAATTGCTTTTCCTCCTGAGGATCAATGGAATCCGTCATAATTTTGCGCTCCATTTCACTCATCCACTCAAACCGCGCATCCACGTCAATGGCTTGCAGGCGCTCTTCAATCCAGCTTTTTAAATTAGAATATTTGCGCTTGTCGATTTCGGTGTCATATGGAGTAAATTGCTTGATATTTCGAGAGTTATGCGCAACTAATTTTAAAATATCAAGCTTTAATTCATCTTCAAACTGCTGTACGGACAATAAATAAGCGGTCTCGTGCGGCAGCAACGAATTCGCAAATTCCGTAAACTTTTGCAGCTTGTTTTTCAATATATTATAATGTTAAAAGTTAAAATATCAAATTGTAACTCCCCCATCTACACTCAACGTTGCACCGTTGATAAACGATGCCTCATCGGAAGCCAAAAATAAGTAAGCATTTGCCACTTCTTCCGGTGTGCCCATGCGCGCCAACGGCGTTTTATCTTTCATCATCTGAATGACTTTCTCCGGGATGGTGCCGACCATTTCCGTAGCAATAAAGCCGGGTGCAATCGCATTCACGGTAATGCCTTTTCGCCCCAGTTCGCGTGCCCACACTTTGGTCATCCCAATCACGCCGGCTTTGGTGGCAACATAGTTGGTCTGTCCGAAATTGCCATATAAACCCACTACGGAGGAGGCATTGATAATTCGTCCGTAACCGCGCTCTACCATATATGCCTGCACCGCTTTCGTACAATTGAACACGCCGGTAAGATTCACGTCAATTACCTGCTGCCATTGATCAGCGGTCATGCTTTTCAGCGTAGCATCGCGCGTAATTCCCGCATTATTAATTAATATATCGATTTTTCCGAAATCGTCCACCACTGCTTTGGCAGCTTCTTCTACCGCAGTAAGGTCAGTTGTATTAACATGATAAAACTTACCCCCGAATTGACGCACCACTTCCCTACCCTTTTCATCGTTCACGTCCCAGATGATAATCGTTGCACCTTCTCTGGCGAACACTTCAGCGGTTGCCTTGCCAATACCATTTGCGCCTCCGGTAATAATGGCGACTTTATCCTGTAATCTACCCATTGTATTTGAAATTTACGCTATTTTGTAGAATGAAACACGTTGTTTACTGGCTTTCGCCAAATCTTATTTCAAATGTAGCAAAGCTTTGATTTCAACAAGTCTTGTTTCAATTACAAAATGGGTTGACAATGCAGTTTTTTTGGGCGTAAAAAATTATAATCTTTTATTAACCAGTAATTTACACCCACGAAGATACATCTGGACTTTCAAGGTAAACAATGATTTATTTCATCTTTGTTAAAAACAAGATCATTAAAGCACTATTTACTACAAATTATAAAAACCAGTATTTTCTGGCGATTTGTGATAATCCAGGCGTTAACTTTGTGTTAATGTAATTTTTTTTTGCGGGTACATATGTAACCTGAGCATCCTTGTAACGTTCTATTGCCGGAAGGAAATTTAAAATTAAAATAATAACCCTTGATTTTGAGCCATTTACATAACAATCTGCATTCTTAAACATTTAAACACTCAAAACTATGTTACGGAAACACATGCTCTTGTTGGCAGCCCTTTGTTTATTTTTCACGGTGCCCGCATTTAGTCAATTGAAATTGGGATTGAAAGTAGGAGGCAGCAGTACGGAGATTGATGCCAGCGATTTTCAGGTAGGCAATCAGTTGGATGTAGCCCTCGATGATGTCAATTTTGGTATTCACGGTGGCTTGGTCATTCGTGCCCAACTCGGCAGTTTTTTGATCCAGCCCGAAGTTTTATTCAGCTCCAATAGTGTGGACTATCGCGTGGATGATTTGACCAACAATCTGTTCGACCAGATCAAAGAAGAAAAATTCCAGTACCTGAATATTCCGGTCTTACTCGGGTATAAGTTTGGTCCACTGCGCTTGATGGCAGGACCGCAGGGGCATATCTTCATCAATAATTCTTCGGAATTGACCGATTTTGCCAATTATGATGAGAAATTCAAAAGCATGACCCTCAGTTGGTTAGGTGGTGTTGGTCTCGACCTCTGGAGCCTGATGCTGGATGTGCGTTATGAAGGCAATTTTAATAAATTTGGAGAGCACATTCGCTTTGGTGATCAACAATTTGATTTTGCCGATCGTCCGTCGCGCTGGACATTCTCCGTTGGCTTCCTGTTTTAATAAAAAATAATAATGAAAGTATGAAAAATGAAGGAATGAAGAAAGATTATTTGATTTTCATTCATTCCTTCCTTCTTTCATTATTAATTATTTCATTATACATTATACATTGCCTACAGCGTAGCAGTTACCGCATCGCGGCTGATTTTCTTTACCATTCCCTGCAACACTTTTCCGGTACCGCCTACTTCAATAAATTCCGTGATACCATCTTTTAGCATATTTTCTACGGTTTGCGTCCAACGCACCGGCGCGGTGAGTTGCGCAATGAGGTTTTGTTTGATTTTCTCAGGATCACGCTCTGGTAAGGCATTGACATTCTGATAGATCGCACACACCGGCACTTCGATTGCCGTGTTTTCAATAGCGCGTTGCAGTTTATCCTGCGCCGGTTGCATGAGCGGTGAGTGAAAAGCACCGCCTACTTCTAGCACAATCGCCCGTTTGGCACCTGCTTCGGAGAGTTTTGCCACAGCTTGCTCGATTCCCCGGATCGAACCGGAAATCACCAGTTGCCCCGGCGTATTGTAATTAGCAGGCACGACAATTTCATCGGTAATTTCCGCACAAATTTTCTCGATTACTTCATCTTCCAGTCCTAAAATGGCTGCCATGGTACTGGGCTGCAATTCACAAGCCTCCTGCATAGCCAGAGCGCGTTGGTAAACCAGTTGCAAACCATCTTCAAAACTCAATGCTTTAGCGGCTACCAGCGCCGAAAATTCGCCAAGCGAGTGCCCGGCTACGGCATCGGGTTGAAACGCACCGCCCGCAATTTTTGCTTTGACGATAGAATGCAGGAAAACCGCCGGTTGGGTTACTTTCGTTTGTTTCAAATCTTCCATAGTACCCGAAAACATGACGTCGGTAATACGGAAGCCTAGGATGTCATTGGCTTGTTCAAAAAGGTTTTTCGCTAGTTCGGAGCTTTCGTACAGGTCTTTACCCATGCCTTCAAACTGGGAACCCTGCCCCGGAAAAATGTATGCTCTCATAATAAAATAAAGGGTAATAAGGTGATAAGATGATGGGGTGATCGGGTGATAAGGTGATGGGGGATCCAAATCATGATAATGAGGTTCTCCTATTCCCCTATAGCCCTATTCTCCTATCATCCACTAATGCAATTTATGTCCGATCAAAGTTAAAAATTCGCTGCGTGTTTCCACGCGTTGGAATTCACCGGTAAATGCCGACGTCGTCGTGAGCGAGTTTTGCTTTTGTACGCCCCGCATCATCATGCACATATGCTGCGCCTCAATTACAACAGCCACGCCCAGCGGATTTAAGGTATTTTGAATACAATGCAAAATCTCATGTGTAAGACGTTCCTGCACCTGTAAACGCCGGGCAAACACGTCGATAACCCGTGGGATTTTACTCAATCCTACGATATAACCATTGGGGATATACGCTACATGCGCTTTGCCAAAAAAGGGCAACATATGGTGCTCACACATCGAATATAATTCAATGTCTTTTACAATCACCATTTCGCTATATTCTTCCTGAAACATCGCCGAACGAAGAATGGCTTCGGCATCCTGGGTGTAGCCTTGCGTAAGAAATTGCATGGCTTTGGCAGCACGTTCGGGCGTTTTGAGCAAGCCTTCCCGACCCGGATCTTCTCCTACACCTTGTAAAATGTGCTCAAAGCTCTCGGTGAGTTGAGCTAAAACGGCGTTTTCTGTTGATACACTTGCCATTGATTATTTTTTGAAAGAAAACAGCAAGAACAAGATTGAGTTTAATAAGCACCAATTGGAGCAGTAAAATACGCCCTTCACAATAAAATGTATTTTTCATATTTTACATCTCCCCATAATATTCCACATAAATATTTTCTGTTTCCCACAATTTGATGCAATGCAACTGACACTCCTGCAAATGCGGCTGCAACTGTTGCCAGAATAAAATTGCCAGGTTCTCCGTAGTGGGCTGCATACCTTTGGGAATGAAATCAACGTCCAGATTCAGGTTGCTATGATCTACTTTATCCGTGATTACTTTTTTAATCAATTGACTCAGTTCTTTTACATCCATTACAAACCCCGTAACCGGATCAGGTTTGCCTTTCACCGTTACAAAAAGTTGATAATTGTGCCCATGCCAGTTTTTATTCGCGCATTTGCCAAAAGCAGCCAGGTTTTCGTCCTCATTCCAGGCATCCACCCAGAGCTTATGCGCAGCATTGAATGTTTCTCGTCGCGTTAGATAAACCATTATTAAAGTACGATTTACGAGGTTCAAATCCCCTCTACCAAATTGGGCGCAAAAGTAAGGAAAAATCTAACGTGGTGAATACTCCGGTGAAAGAGAATGGCTACATCTTTGTAATAGTTCCAACAGATATGCACATTTATCGAATTTATTACTATTTTGACGCACAAAAAGTTTGTTTTGCCGCTAAGATGATGTTATTGACTACTATCGGAACCAATCCTGACGCACTGCTGAACAATCGCTGGCGGGCGAGGCTAATCCGCTTTTTTACCAAGCGTGAGGTGTATCATTCCCTTTTTTGGATTGGGCTACTGCTTTTACTCACTACGATTGAGTGGGAAAGCCGGGGAAGTGAGCAGAGTTTTTTCTTTACCCTGACCAATGAAGTGGTAAATGTTTTTTTCTATGCGATCATTGTTTATTTCAATACGGCTTATTTACTACCCAATTATTTATCAAAAAATAAATTTCTGACCTATTGTGGTCTGCTGCTGGTAGCAACCATCATGCTGACGCCGCTGAAAATGATCGTTTTTTATTTTAAATTCGAAGACCAGCCAACCGCACAGGCGAGCTTGATTCGCAATCAAAACTGGTATTTCGTGTTCATGTTTTTATTTGGAGCGGGGTCTTCGGTGGTCAAAATTATTACCGACTGGGTGCGCGCCGTACGTGAAAAACAAGAACTGGAAACCCGCACCATGCAAACAGAATTGCGTTTTTTAAAATCGCAGATTAATCCCCATTTTTTATTTAATACGCTTAATAGCTTATATGCGCTGACTTTGAAAAAATCCGATAAAGCCCCGGAAATTGTAATAAAATTATCGGAAATGATGCGTTATATGCTCTATGAATGTAATGAAAAGCAAGTACCATTAAGCAATGAAGTACATTACATCCGCAATTATTTAGACCTGGAAAAACTCCGTCAGGGGCAGAATGTGGATATTCAGTTTGAAGTAGAGGGCAATATCAGCGATCAGAAAATCGCGCCCTTGATGTTCATCCCCTTCATTGAAAATAGCTTTAAACATGGATTGCATAATAACCTGTCACAAGCTTTCGTGCACATGCGGCTAATCGTTGACGGTCAGAAAATCGAATTTTTCTGCAAAAACAGCAAAGCCGAAGCGCTTCCGGTGCAGGAACACCGCCGGAGCGGTGGTATTGGCTTGGTTAATGTACGCCGCCGGCTTGATATTTTATATCCCGGACATTATAGTTTAAAAATAGATGACACGCCTCGTACCTACGGTGTAACTTTATCCTTAGATTTGGACGGTGAAAAATAAAAAACCTAAAAAACGATATAAAAAACACAAGAATATGCCTCTTTTAAAGGGATGATTTGTAAGCGACTTGTTTAGCAAATTTTTATACCGAAATATTGTTTATAAATTGGACTTTAGAAACGTGGTTATTTCAAAAAAATTGACCAACTTTACTCAAATCTTATACTATGATCAACGTAATCATTGTTGATGATGAGCCGCTGGCACAGGACGTTCTGGAAACGTATATCGAAAAAGTGCCGGAGTTAAAGCTTATCAGAAAATGTAATAATGCCTTTGAAGCCAATGATGCGCTCAAACAAAATCAAATTGATCTGATGTTTCTTGACATACAGATGCCTCAGCTTACGGGTATTGACTTCCTGAAAACACTGTCAAAACCTCCCCTGGTGATTTTTACCACCGCCTATTCGAATTATGCCATCGAAGGTTTTGAATTGAATGCACTCGATTACCTGCTCAAGCCCATTTCACTGGAGCGTTTTATGAAAGCCGTGAATAAAGCAGTGGATCAGATTGAGCTACAGCGTAAGGAAGCGCCTGCGGCAGCTACGCACCCTATGCACGCACCCGCCGAGGAAGAAGGTCCGGATTATATCTTTGTAAAAGCTGACAAAAAACTGGTAAAAGTTAACTTTGATGAAATTATTTACATCGAAGGCTTAAAAGATTATGTCATTATCCGCCTGGATAATACCCGCGTAATAACCCTCCAAACCATGAAGAGCCTGGAAGATAAGCTCCCCATGGGTATGTTCAAACGCATTCACCGTTCTTACATTGTAAATGTGGGTAAAATCAGCGCCATCGTAGGCAATATGGTCGAAGTGCTGGAAAAAGGACAGGCAAAACATTTACCCGTCGGTAAAAATTATCGGGATGAACTGCTGGATATGATTAATAAAAACCGGCTGTAAAATTAGCCACCAGACTTGTTTGGTGCCATGATACCAACTCTTCCCCAAAGCATTCAACGAAAGTGCGAAGCGCTATTAAATACCCCTATTCAGGCGGCTTTTCGGGTAAGTGGCGGTGATATTAATGAAGCAAGGCGATTAGAGACTTCTAATGGCCGGTTCTTTCTGAAGATGAATCACAGCGCTCAGGCGCACGACATGTTTGCCGCCGAAGCGAAAGGCTTGAATTTATTGGCAAAAACCCGTACCCTACGCATTCCGCAAGTGATCGGCTACAGCCAGCCGAAAGATGGTGACACCGGCTTTTTATTATTGGAATACATCGAATCTTCCCACCGTCGCCCCGATTTTTGGCAGCGCCTGGGCGAAGGCCTAGCCGCTTTACATCGCACCAAAAATGTAACATTTGGACTGGATTCCGATAATTTTATTGGCAGCTTACCACAGTATAATAATATCTATCATAATTCGAGTGATTTTTACATTCACCAACGCTTAGTCCCCCAAGTAGAATTAGCAATCGAATCGAATAAACTCAATACGAATGATTTAAATTTATTTGAAAAATTATATCAAAAATTAATCGATATTATACCTCAGGAATCACCGGCACTTATTCACGGCGATTTGTGGAACGGCAACTTTCTGGCGGATGAAAATGGTGCCCCCGTTTTGATTGATCCCGCCGTTTGCTTTGCATCTCGGGAAATGGATCTGGCAATGTCTTTACTTTTTGGCGGCTTCGACGAAACCTTTTATCAGGCGTATAGCTATGCCTACCCGCTTTTACCTGGTTGGCAGGAGCGCATGGACTTGTATCAATTATATTATTTATTGGTACATGTAAATTTATTCGGCGGCGGATATGCCCAGTCGGTCCGGCAGGTTTTACGAAAATTCACTTAACAACCTTATCTAACAGCTGCGTGTCCTCAGCAGTGGTTATAATATTATTTTTTTTCCTATTTTATAAAAAAATAAAGTCTGTAAGATTACTAAACCCTACAGACTCTAATATAATATTAAACTAATTAATTATTCACAATGATTTGAGCACCAAGTGCATTGGTATTTCCTCCTGGTGGCACCAGAAATCCTCTCGCAAAAATGGTATAAATTTTGCCCGCTTGTAGTGTAATAGCAGGCAGTGGTAATGCTACCGTAGTAGTACCTGCCACACGTACTTGCAGATTGTAGGTGCCCGCATCCAGTGGCGTAAAGGCGGTAGCAGATTTAAAAGCACGGTTGCCAAAAACCACCGAACCGGTGTTGGTGGTAATGTCCACCGCCGGCGCATCCGGGCTCAGGTGTATAAAACGCACGTGTGCTTTGCCCGCAGCCGGAGTAGTCAGATCATCTTCGAGGATCAAGGGTTCGATATTTGCCAGGCGATTGATGGCAAAAACCGAATAATTTTTGTTCGCTTCCAGCGTCACATCGCCATTGATAACGGAAGTCGAAGTCCCGGTGGCATTGACTTTGATGTTGCGGGTACCGGCTTCCACATCGAGGTAAGCAGTGTTATTCGGAAATACCAGCGCACTGGAATTAACCTTGCTATTGTCCACTAAAATGTCAACCCCGGGAGCATCCGGCGATGCGTGAATGACCTGCACGCGCGCCTCTGCGGTGTCTTCATCATCGTCATCATCGCAAGCAGTGAAGGAAACCATCGAAAATAACGCCAAAATAACTGTCGAAAGAAGCGTGTGTTTTTTTACTAATGCTTGTAACATGTGAGAAGTTTTTGGTTAAAAAATTTACACAGTTAACAAGCCGCCAAGTATTTTGTGCTGATGGAAAACCAACTCTGCCAATGAGTGACCAAAATGCGTTAATTATCACATAATGCAAAACATAAATGCACGAATGAGGTTATAGTCGGTTTTGCACTATTTTAATATAACTCAAGAATTATTTAGAAAGTATAATATTTTTAAAATTTTTATTTGTAAACTTAGACCAGTCAGCAATTTACAAACACATACTACTAAATAAAAATATTCCGACAGGAATAAAATTATTTAAACTTGATCTCCCCGTCCAGCTTTGCTTTTCCATCCATTACTTCGAGCATACCATTTTCGACCGTGACCGTATTTCCGTCCACGGTAGCGTTGGGAATGGTTACTTTTTTCGCTTTGCCCGGCAAATGATAAATGGTTTTATAATTCGCTGAACCCAAGAACATTTTCATCATTTCCATATTTTCGTCCATTTCGGCAGGTGCTTTTATTTCCACCGGCAAACGTTTGAGCAAACCTTTTTTCCACGAAAAGTTAGCCGCTTCGCCACTCATCAAGCCACCACCCGGCATGCCGCCGCCCAATTGCTGATCGGCACCGACTTTCGCCAGCACTTTATTCATTTTATTAATATCATCTATTTTCTTAAAGTCGTATTCAATGCGGATTAACATTTGTTTTTTGCTCTCGCTCATCGTCATACGAATTAGCATATTTTCCAATGTCTTTTTATCCTCCCCAGAAAGTTCGGCTGCTTCCGGCAAATCTTTAAAATAAATCACAGAATCCTTTTCCAATGCCAGCTGCGCATCACCACCGGCTTGCTCCCGCAGGGTTTGTTCCATCATACCTTTCATCATCGGATCGGTAAATAACCCACTCATATCCATCGTAATATGATATTTACCAGAGCCATCTTTATTGAGAAAAACTTCTTCCACAATATCAAAACAGCCGGTCAGCAGGGTCATGCTTGCACCTAATAACAAAACAAGGATTTTTTTCATGTTCAAATGGATTTAAATTTTCAAACTTGAACCAAAAGTAACGGTTTTAAGTATAAAGAAAGTAGTTCTGTACAGAATTAAGCTAAAAATCTTAAAACTATCTCATTTTTTGGACGTTTCAATGTTTTATTTTGAGTGACATTGGAACTTGGAAGATTGGAATAGATGGTTTTATTCGACCTTCCCTATTGTCCGAAATATTACAATTCTATTATTCCAATTATAACAATGATGAATAAAGCAAAAACGTTAGGCGAACTCAAAGCCAGTGGTTACCGCCCGAAATCAATTAAAGAAGAACTCCGTAACAACCTGATTCAGAAGCTGAAACGCAAAGAAAAAGTTTTTGAAGGGATTATTGGTTTCGATCAAACGGTGCTACCCGATATTGAGCGCGCCATTTTATCGCGTCATAATATTTTATTATTGGGCTTGCGTGGTCAGGCGAAAACACGTATTGCGCGTTTGCTGGTGCATTTGCTGGACGAATATATGCCCATCGTACAAGGCAGTGAGTTGAACGATGATCCGATGCATCCAATTTCGCGCTACGCAAAAGACCTGATTGAAAAATGCGGCGATAGTACGCCGATTGAATGGGTACACCGCGACGAGCGTTATGTAGAAAAACTGGCAACGCCGGACGTGAGTGTGGCGGATCTAATTGGCGACGTAGATCCCATCAAGGCAGCTACCCAGAAATTATCTTATGCCGATGAGCGGGTAATTCACTTCGGATTAGTACCAAGAGCACATCGTAGTATCTTCGTTATCAATGAGTTACCCGATTTGCAGGCGCGAATTCAGGTGTCGTTGTTCAATATTTTACAGGAAGGGGATATTCAGATTCGTGGTTTTAAATTACGCTTACCGCTGGATATTGAATTTATTTTTACGGCTAATCCGGAAGATTATACCAATCGCGGTAGTATCATTACACCGTTGAAAGATCGTATTGAAAGTCAGATACTTACGCATTATCCTAAAACGATAGAAACTGCCCTGCAAATTACGCGCCAGGAAGCGCTACTGGCAGAAGCGCAACGCCAAACGATCATTGTGCCTGATGTGCTGCAAATTTTGCTGGAAATGGTGTCCTTTGAAGCCCGTGAAAGCGAATTTGTAGATGAAAAAAGTGGGGTATCGGCGCGTCTGAGCATTTCCGGTTATGAAAACCTGGTGAGTACTGCCGAGCGGCGCATGCTCATCAACAGCGAAAACAAGACAACAGCCAGAGTAACCGATTTCAGTGGTGTGGTGCCGGCAATTACCGGCAAGGTTGAATTGGTTTATGAGGGTGAGCAGGAAGGTCCGCAAATAGTGGCATTATCCTTGCTCAATGCTGCGATCAAAAAAATGTTCCTTAATCATTTTCCTAATCCTGACAAGCTGAAGAAAGGACGCGAACGCGATCCCTACGGCACCATACGAGCTTGGTTTTCAGGGGGTAATACCATCGAACTGATGTCGGATGCCAGTGACAAGGATTACCATAAAGCCCTGGACGGCGTGGCTGGCTTGCGCAAACTCGTGGAAGAAACTTTGCCCAATATCAAAGGCGACGAATTTTATACCTACATGGAGCTCGCACTGCATGGCTTGGCAGAATTTAATGTAATTAATAAAGAAGCACTGGAATCGAGTTTCAATTTCCGTGATCTGTTGGCAAATATGCTGAATGACGAGAATATGTTTGACGATGATGATTTTAATTAAAGCATGTGGTTAGTTATCAGTTATCAAGAAAGAAGTAGAATACTTTGATAACTGATAACCAATTTTATCCCCCTTTTTTGTAACCTCATCCGATTTCCAATCGTCAAAGGTCGAAAATCCGAGGTGCTTCGTGTAAGAATGCTTTATCTTACGTTAATTTCTAGAGAAGCACTCGACGATGCAACGAACAGACGATGACATTAGATTGATTGAGGCGACGCTCAAAGGCAGCCGACCCGCTTTCCAGCAATTGGTGGAACGCTATCAGCATTTCGTGTTTACCATTGCTTTCCGGATTTTACGCTCCCGCGAGGAAGCCGAAGAAGCCGCGCAGGATGTGTTTGTAAAGGTGTATAAAACGCTGAATAGCTATGAGAAAAAATCAAAATTCAGCACCTGGCTTTACACCGTGACGTACCGCACTGCAATTGATATTGCCCGGAAAAAGCAGCTATTGACGGATTCCATTGACGATGATGCGAATTTTTTACAAATGGAAGCCGCAGAAGATAGCCCCTTAAAAGAGGTTCAACACGTTGATTTACAAGTACAATTGCAAGTTGCGATCAATCAGTTGCGCCCGGATGATGCCGCTTTGATTACTTTATTTTATTTAAATGAAAAAACCGTTAAAGAAATTTCGGAAATTACCGGCTTAACGGAAACGAATATCAAAACCAAATTGCACCGCACCAGGGAACTCCTTCGGGAACACCTGAGCGAGCACTTAAAAGCTGAAATTCAGGACTTTATATGAAGACGCAGGATGAGCAAATGTTATGGAAATACCTCGACAGCGAGGCAAACGAGCAGGAACGTACCGCTGTAGAGCAACGTGTGAGTGAAGAGGCTGCATTTCAGCAGGAATTCCAGGCGCGTCAACAACTCCACACTGCGTTGCAAAAAATGGAAGCCGAGCAGCCCTCCATGCGTTTTGTAATGAATGTAATGGATCGCCTGCCAATATTATATAAAAAGACGATTGAACCATTGGTGAATCCGAAGTGGGTAAAGGCTTTCTTTGGAAGTTTGGGTATTTTTATCGCCGGATTGTTTGGTTATGCTGCTACGCTGGGTGGATCCACTACAAATTATGATGTACCCGGTGCAAATTTTATTCAGCGGTTTAATGCCTTGCCAAGCTCCGTCTTTACTATCCTGGCGATGGTTTCATTTACTTATTTATTTTTTGTAATATTAGACCGGCAATTGAAAAAGCGCTTTGCTAGAAAATGATGCTGTGGATACTATAGCATCCATAGTATCACGAAGCAAACTTTTTAAGATCATTAATTTCTTTTAAACCTCAAACGCTCTCCTTTTTTATCTTCAAAAAACTGCCCCTTATGATATGCCAAATGCCCGCTTACAATCGTGCTTTCTACCCTGCCGGTAAAAGTTTGTCCTTCCAGCGGTGACCAGCCACACTTATAATATAAATTACTTTTATCAACTGTAAACTGTTGATTCAGATCCACTATTGCCATATCTGCCCAATAACCCTCGTCTAAAAAACCCCGCCGATCTATCTGAAAACAAATTGCCGGAGCATGACACATTTTCTCCACTATTTTTTCCAATGTAATAAGCCCCTCATGATAAAATTTCAATAGAATATTCAGGGCATGTTGTACCAGCGGTCCGCCCGAAGGCGCATTGAAATATTTTTGTTGTTTTTCTTCCCAGGTATGTGGTGCATGATCGGTTGCTATAATATCTAAATGATTGTCTAACAGCGCCGGAAGCAATGCCGCCTGATGTTCTTTACTTTTTACCGCCGGATTCCATTTAATTTTGGTACCCAATGTAGCATAATCATCCGCATTAAAAAATAAATGATGTACACACACCTCCGAGGTAATCCGTTTTTCCGCCAGGGGTATATCATTTCTAAATAAATCCAGCTCATCTTTAGTAGAAATATGTAAAATATGCAGCCGGGTATCATGTTTTTTGGCTAATTCGACTACCATACTCGATGATTTTAAACAAGCTTCAACATTGCGAATAAGCGGATGCATGGCAATGGGCAGGTCTTCCCCGTATTTATCACGGTAAATAGCTTCATTGGCGCGTATCGTCGCCTCGTCTTCACAATGCGTAGCAATTAATAACGGAACCTGAGCAAATAATTTCTCAAGTGTAGAAGGCTCATCCACAAGCATATTGCCCGTACTAGACCCCATAAAGATTTTAATACCACACACATTTTGCGGATCCGTTTTTAGCACTTCTTCCAGATTATCATTAGAAGTACCCATGAAAAATGAATAATTCGCTAAAGATTTTTGCGCAGCAATATCATATTTCTCCTGTAATAATGCTTGCGTCAAAGTTGGCGGCTTCGTATTTGGCATTTCCATGAAAGACGTGACCCCGCCCGCTACTGCCGCACGTGGCTCCGTGTATAAATCGGCTTTATGCGTCAAGCCCGGCTCCCGAAAATGCACCTGATCGTCTATAATACCCGGCATTACATATTTATCTTCGGCATTTAGTTCAAGATCAGCTGGTCTATTAATTTGATTATCAATCTGTTCGATAAAACCATTTTTAATAAAAATATCCGCTGATATAATATTGCCGCGATTTATAATTTGACCATTTTTAATGAGAATGGATGTCATAACCTGATTTTTAATGAGAAAAGAGGGACGAAGTTTCGGAAACTTCCGAACTCTGTGCAAATTTGCGATCTAAAATGTAAAAATGAAATCTAAGAGCAATATTTTACAAACAAAAGTGGGTGTGCTCGGTGGCGGGCAATTGGGAAAGATGCTGGCGCTGGCGGCGGGCAACTGGCATCTGCCGTTGTATTTTTTGGATGAATCCAGGGATTTTCCGGCAGGAGCTTTTGCCGCGGGTTTTAAGGAAGGATCATTTAAAGATTATGATGCGGTGTATAATATTGGAAAAGAAGTAGATGTTTTAACAATTGAAATAGAGCATGTTAATACCGATGCATTATTACAATTGGCAGAAGAAGGCTTAACGATTCATCCCAAGCCCTCGGCGTTAAATATTATAAAAGATAAAGGATTACAAAAGCAATTTTACCAACAGCATCAATTGCCGACAGCGGATTTTCAGCTTTTTGAAAACGAAGCAGAGCTCCTGCAAGCCATTGAAAAACAGCAAGTTACTTTTCCATTTGTACAAAAAAGCCGTACCGCAGGGTATGACGGTAAAGGTGTGGCGGTCTTGCGCTCGCCCGAAGATTTGGCGACAAAATTGCTGCCAGGGGCTTGTGTCATAGAGCAACTCGTTGATATTCAGAAAGAACTGGCGGTCATTGTAGCACGCAATGAAGCTGGCGAAATCGTGGCATTCCCGACAGTGGAGATGGAGTTTAATCCTGAAGCCAATCTGGTGGAATTTTTGGTCAGCCCGGCGCAGATTGATCCTGCCATTGAAGCAGCCGCCGAACAGCTTGCTCAATCGGTGATCGAAGCATTTGATATTTGTGGTTTACTCGCTGTAGAATTATTTTTAACCAATGATAACCAACTGTTAATCAATGAAGTAGCACCACGTCCACACAATAGCGGGCATCCTACCATTGACAATTGTTATACTTCACAATTTGAGCAACACTTGCGCGGTATTCTGAATTTGCCGCTTGGCAGTACTAAGTTGAAATCGCCGGCGGTGATGGTGAATTTGTTGGGTGAACCGGGTTATTCCGGGAATGTATTTTATCAGGGCTTAAATGAATGCCTGGCAATAGAGGGCGTCAATATTCATTTGTATGGTAAAGCTATTACCAAACCCTTTCGTAAAATGGGGCATGTGACCATCCTGGGAGATACCGTAGAAGCCGCAAAAGAGAAAGCGAGACGGGTACAAAAAATTCTAAAAGTAATAAGCGCCGAGTAGTATCATATTCAGCGCTTATTATTACATGTTTATTATAAAAATTTAAAACACGCTTTATATTTTAATGCTACGATGCCCACTTTCGGGTATTCACAATTGCCTTGGGATAATCGGCACCAATTTTTACATGTAGGGCTTCCTGCTCAGAAAATGATAGCTGATCAGGCTGGTGTACTTTTTCGGCTGGCACGTCGTTCAATTCTGGTAGCCAAAGTTTTACATATTCACCGTTTGGGTCATATCTACGAGCCTGGGATAAAATATTGAAATAACGATCCTCTCGCGGATCGCTCCCTACCCCAGCAATGTAATTCCAGTTGCCCCAGTTACTTGTTACATCATAATCAATCAATAAAGACTCAAAATATTCAGCGCCCATTTGCCAATTAACACGTAAATCCTTCACCAGAAAACTCGCCACATTTTGCCGACCGCGGTTAGACATAAAGCCCGTCGCATTCATCTCGCGCATATTGGCGTCAATAAACGGCACACCGGTTCGACCTTCAGCCCATTGATTGAACAAGCGCCAATCGTCGCGCAGCCTTGCATCCACTTCACCGCGCGTGCCACCTTTGAAGAAAATTTTGTTGCCGTGTTTTTTTGCCATAAAACGGAAAAAATCACGCCATAATAATTCAAAAAATATCCAATAGGTAGATTCATTGCCACCACGCTCCGATTCGTATCGCTTTAATTCGTAATATATTTGCTTCGGAGAAAGACAGCCTTGCGCCAGCCAAACCGAGAATTTAGAGGAGTAATCTCCACCAATCATTTCATTGCGGGTCTCTTTATAATTTTTCGCTAAATTCGTCTCCCACAAATAGTAACGGAGCCGATTGAGTCCTTCGGTTTCACCGCCTTTAAAATCCAATACCGCCCGCGAATCTTTTTCAATTGATTGATGTCCAAATGCTTCAACAGTAGGAATTATCCCAATATCTAATTTAAAAGTCCAGGGATTAAATAATTTTGTCGGGGCGGGCAATGGCTCACGTACCCGCACATAGCGCTCCACTTCCTTGCGAAATTGCGTAAATACATCCGGGGTATGCTGCACCGGAAAAGGCAGATCGGCGGTATAATACAACATTTTGCCCCGCGAATAGCGCATTTCCTGCCCCAGCGACCAAAGGCGCTTTTCCAGGGCATCCTGCACGCGCTCTTCCTCCTGCATCCGCTCGCGATTGCAAAAAACCCAACTGCTCTTTATTTCTTTGGCAATATCAAAAATAACATCCTCTGGCTTGCCAATGCGCACAATCAAATCGCTACCCAATTTACGCAGCGACTGCCGCAAATCCTGCACACTTTCAATAATAAACTGCGCCCGATACTTGCCCGTTTTCGGAAAACCATAACTGGTTTTACCCATGAATATCCGCTCGTCGAACACATACACAGGCACCACTTCATCTACTGACTTGAGCGCATTTGCTAATGCCTCATTATCGTGCAGGCGCAAGTCCTGCCGAAACCACACAATCGCACGTTTCCGGTGTATATGCATAGCTGTATAATTTTAAACTTTCAGAATAATTTGAAAGTACAACATTCAATTTAGGACTTAGTTTATAAAAATCCGCCTGAATTTCTCGCTTTTGCGCAGATTTGACAATCCAGTGAACTTATTTTTTTTCCTTGACGTTAGACGAATGGTAAATAAATTTATAATTTCCACAAAACATTGATTATCAATTATTTAATTTTATTAATAAAATGGAAGCGTTACATAAGGAATTGAAGTTTAGGGCGGCGCGGAGTTCTGGCAGTGGCGGACAACACGTCAATAAGGTTTCTACCAAAGTAGAATTATTGTTTGACGTAATACATTCGCAGGTTTTAAACGAAGCCCAAAAAGCGTTGCTGCTCGACCGGCTGGCAAATCGCATTACCCAGGAAGGCATTTTACAAATTGCGTCGGAGGCGAGTCGTTCGCAATTACAAAATAAAAATGCCGCCATTAAAAAATTTGACCAATTGATTTTCAAGGCGTTACAACCGGTGAAAGAACGCGCAGAAACCGGCGCTTATACCGCTGACAAGCGTAAACGCCTGACGGAAAAGAAACGAACCGGCGAAAAGAAAGCCGCCCGGCGCAAGGTCATCTCGCGCTCCGACGATGACCTTGCTTTTTCTGCGCTGTAATGCAAACTTTCTACCTCGCAATCGGGTTTACAAGAAAATTTTTCCCGATGAAGCTTTCCATTCCCGCTTTTCTTTTTTTATCATTTATTTCTATCTTTATAAGCAATTGTCAGTCAAACGACTACGAGCAAAGTGAAGGCTTATATAATTATTTTTGTGCCAACTGCCACATGGAAGATGGCACGGGCTTACCCGGCGTCATTCCGCCATTAAAAGGTGCAGATTACCTTAAAGCCGATCCTTTGCGCGCCGCTTGCATCATTCGGTATGGCATGGAGGGTGCTGTGGTAGTGAATGATACCACCTACAATCAGCCGATGCCCGGCATACCGGAAGATAAAATTTCCGCTTTTGAAATTACAAATATTATTAATTATATTAATCAAGCCTGGGGCAATGATTATGGGTATGTAAATTATGTAGATGTAAAGAAACAATTAGAAGCATGTAAAAAATAATAGTTATTAGCTTCTTTAATTATTTAGAAACTAATTAACAATGTTTTATACATTACGAATATGTATCAGAGAATATAATATAGCCGATAAATAAAATATTATAAGCAAATATCAAAATCCAAACGTCACTCCCAAACTCGGCAGAATTGGCAATTGATTTACGCGGTTGTTGGTTATACGATCCACATAAAAAATATTCTCGCGATTGTACGCATTGGTCACGCTGGCAAGCACTTCCAGTTTGCTGTTTTTAGAAAAATGAAACGTCTTTTTAAGTGAAATGTCCAGGCGGTGATAGTCAGAAAGCCTGCCACCATTGCGTTTGTCTGATAAAATTGTACCCAGATTGTAATTGCCGGTCAAAATATCGGTCACGGCGATATTCGTCAGATCAATTTCCTGATAAAAGCCTTGTGTCTGCGTGAAGGGGAAGCCCGAACCATAATTCCAGCGCACGCCGAATTCCCAATTGAGGTTTTTACCAAAATTATAAGTTGCCAGTAAATTGACATTGTGACGACGGTCGAAAACGGTAGGGTAAATCTGATCGCCATCGTCGCGATTAACGTAAGCATACGAGTACGTAGCCCAAAAGTAAGTGCGGCGGGTTTCGCGTTTCAAGGAAAAATCTATGCCATACGCTTCGCCCGTTTCTACCTGAAAATCAGGGTCTTGCTCACTCAATTTGTTGCGGTTGACACTGATTAATTGGGTAAAACCTTTATAATAAGGTTCAACATTCAAGGTAACATTTTTATTTACATCCAATTCAAAACCGGCAATACCGTGAAAAGCATGTTGCAGGCGGTCTTTGGTGGGTTCGCGGGTGCCCGGTTTGAACAACGTTTGCTCCGGACCAGCCAAAAATCCGACAAAAAAGTTAACAATATCCAATTCATTGACGGTGCTCAGTACATTTTGTGAATACAAGCCCCCAGCCGCTTTAAAGCGCAGATAATCAGTGATATTATACTTTAAACCAAATCGTGGTTCGACAGACATGCGCGATTGTGAGGCATAATAATGCAGGCGCAAACCCGGTTCTATGATCAAATTACCGATTTTTTGCTTATATTTTAAATAACCGGCGAGTTCGCTGGTAAAATCTTTTTGCTGAAAAGTAATGCCAACAAAATTGCGGAACTGAAAATCGGTATTAAAACCGGTGAAATCAAAGCCATATTTGAATTCGCTGTCGCCGCCAAAATAATTAAAATTCAGCGCTACCGTGTAGCTGCCAATGCTACTTGTTCTGGGCACGCCGTCTGCTTCCTGCAAACCAATTTCATAATTGGTCAATGAGATGGCACCATCAATAATGGTATTGGAATTCGCAGGAATCAGCGTGAAATTAGCGCCACCGCCCGCGGCATCCCAATTCACCCGCGCGAGGCTGATAAAATTGAATTCGTCGGTGAAATTAAAGCCAAACAGGTTTAATTTACTGCCGTTGTCTCCAACAAATGAAATTTTTCCGTATATATCAGTGTAGGTATAAGGCAAACCGATTTCGCCAATATTTGCCAAACTCGTGTCGCCCGCTGCAAAAGAAAAGAACGACGTATCAGTGGCGTAATCATAAAATATTTTAGAACTTTCATTCAAGTATGAATGCTTGGCTGTCAATAGAAAAGACGTGCTACCGCCACCCGTATCTTTTAATTTTTTAATAGGACCTTCCAGTAAAACCTTGGATTGGAAGGGGCTGGCGGAGACCAAGCCGCTGAATTTTTTCTTGTCACCCTCACGGGTTTTGATGTCCACCACTGCCGATATTCTACCGCCGTATTCCGCATTGAAGCCGCCGGTCAACACGTCCACGCTGCGAATCGTCTCGGTTTCAAACACGGAGAAGAAGCCAATGGAATGGAAAGGATTGTAAATGGTCATCCCATCCAATAAAATTTTATTCTGAATGGGCGAACCGCCACGAATGTACAACTGCCCGCCCTGGTCACCAGATGAAATAATGCCCGGCAAGACCGGTAAATACTGGGCAATATCAGCTTCGCCGCCGGTAGAAGGCAAAGAGCGGATTTGCTGCGCCGTCACCTGCAATTTTGATACCTGCACATCCGAACGCGCTTGCTCCCGTGTACCCGACACCTGCACCTCGCTCAATTCAATAGAGCTTTCTGCCAATGTAATACGCTGATACACAATGGCTCCGGCTTTGACGTTGATCTCGACCGTTGTGCTATCATATCCTAAATAGCTGGCGATCAGTGTATAATTCCCAGCGGGTACATCCGCAATGCTAAAGAAACCGTTTACATCGGTGATCCCCCCCAGATTGGTGCCTTGGAGGCGTACATTGCCAAAAATAATTGGTTCGCCGCTTTCACGGTCGTACACGTTACCGCGCACAATGGCATTTTGACCAATAATAATATTGCTTAGACAAATAAAAGATAAGACAATCAAGGCTACATTTGGCTTCATCGCTCCAATTATGATCAGGTGACTGTGATTCAAAATCGCACAAATATAGAGCGTTTGTCGCCAAATTATCTAACTTATTTTGTCGTATATCAACATTCTGTTATTACTTCCTGCGTTTTAAACAATCAGCGCACCGACGCCTTCCCGAATAATTTCCGGTTGGGCGCCTGTACAATCGACCACCGTTGAAGGCACGTTGCCACAAATGCCGCCGTCAATCACAATGTCCACCAGTTTTTTAAAATCTTCATAAATATCCAGCGGATCGGTAAAATATTCCATTACCTGATCATCTGATTTTAAAGAAGTCGTTAAGATCGGGCGTCCTAATTCTTCCACAATTGCCAACGGGATATTATGATCAGGAATGCGTACGCCGACCGTTCGCTTGCGGTTTTTAAACATTTTCGGCACGGCATTATTCGAATTTAATACAAACGTAAAGGGTCCAGGCAGGTTCTTTTTCATTATTCTAAAAACCTGATTATCAATTGGCAATGTATAATCTGTAATTTGACTAATATCTTTACAGATGAACGACAAGCGTGCTTTTTCCGGTTCTAGTCCCCGCAGCCGGCAAATCTTCTCTACCGCATCATTATTATTAATATCACAACCCAATCCATACACCGTATCAGTCGGATATATAATGATACCACCTTTGCGCAAGGTTTCTACCACTTGCTGAATTTTGCGACCTTCCGGATTTTCTGCATTGATTTTCAACAACATAGGCTCTTGATTTTATTTATATGTCGGAAATTTACCAACAATGTCAATTGTTCTTCGAGTAATAATATAAAATTTTGACAAATTTTGCAACCGAATGTTCGTCGCCCTCGTCATAGCTTTCAAACCATTTCAATAAAACATTAAACTATTTTCGATATGCACGGTCCTGAAATTTTAATTCCTTTACTGTCTATCGCCGGATTCTTTACAGCCGTCATTGTGTGGGTTTACATGCACTACTCCTCGCGCTACAAAGAGCGAATGGCGCTGCTGGAATATGGCAAGGATGCGAATGTATATAATCCCAGCGAAAAACAGCAGAATAAAACGCTGAAATACGGCATCGTGGCGGTAATGGTAGGTATCGGTATTTTTATGGGCAATATGCTCGACGGCTTGGGTATGATGGAAGAGGCGGCTTACGGCTCTATGGTCTTGCTTATGGGTGGCATTGGCTTGGTGGGTTACTATTTCCTGATGGAAAAGAAAATCGAGGAAAACCGCCGCAATGATTCCGATACTTTATAAGATTATGTAATGGAGTGCTGGAATTATTATACCTTACATAATATTCCAACACTCCCCTACCCTTTTACTTACTCATTCTTTCATTACTCATTCTTTCATTATTCATTCTTTCATTAACTTACTCAACAGATCATACACCGCAATGCCCGTCGCCATTGCCACATTCATAGAATTTTTAATACCATACATCGGAATGTGTATGCAAGTTTCGACCATTTGTAATATTTCATCCGATACGCCGGTTTCTTCATTGCCTAGCGCTAATAAAATTGGCTCACGAATCATTATTTCATGATACGGCACACTATCATTGGTCCATTCCAGCGCTACAAATTGATGCGTTTGCGCTAATTCATTTACCTGTTCCAGGGTATGTAATGATTCATATATTATAAATTGCTCGGTCGAACGCGCCACGCGCCGGAAATTTATGTTTAATTGAACATCCTCCATTTTATAAAAATAAATCTTGGCAATCCGCGCAGCATCCGCCAGGCGAAAAATGGCACCAATATTACGAATATCCCTTACCTGATCCAATAATAAGCTAATGGGATGGCGATTATTTTGAATATGATGTAAATACGCCGCAAAATCCGGGCGGGTTTCCCGAAAATTTAACTGTTTTCTGCTCATTGCAAACTAAACTTTCTACTACTGTTTTAAATTTACAATCGGCTTGCAAAAATCGGAAAATTTACCGGTATGAAAGAATTATTATTTTTCATTGCGCTGCTGCCCGACGAACAGATTCAACAAGAAGTGACAGCGTTCAAGCAGTATCTGGCAAGGCATTTCAATGCCACACATGCCTTGAAATCGCCGCCTCATATCACCCTTTTTCCGCCGTTTAAATGGCAGGAAAGTCGAGTAAATGAGTTGTGCGAATCATTACATAATTTTACGATTGAATATCATAACTTCACCCTTTCTTTAAAAAATTTCAGCGGTTTTCCGCCGCGGGTGTTGTTTGTCGATGTCGAAAAAAGTGAGGCATTGCAAGCCTTGCAGCGGGATTTGGAAATTTACTTGCGTAAAAATCTGCATTTAATCAATGAGCGTCCGCACTCCACTTTTAATGCCCATATGACGATTGCCCATAAAGACTTGAGTCGTGCCTTGTATCCGCAAGCCTGGGCGCATTTTTCTCAACAAACCTATGAGCGGACTTTCCCCGTACATACTATTACCTTGCTGGAGCATCGGCGCGGTAAATGGGAGGTTTATGAGAAATTTGAAATGAGAAATTTGAAATGAGAAATTTGAAATGAGAAATAAAAAAATTGATATAAATATCTAATTATCAGGGAATTAATTATTATACATATATAATATTATGCCTTATTATAAATTTAAAATGAGTGATAAAATGCTGCTTATTGCCATCATTAGTCTGAATATCCTGAGTGCCTGCTCGCATGATTCGGTGCAGGAAACGCCAACGATAGTAGATCGGACTGATACCTTGCCCGCGCAAGACACTATTATGCCCCCGACTTCCGCGGGTACCCTTCATTATCTGGCATTGGGCGACTCTTACACCATTGGCGAAAGTGTACCGTACGAAGCCCGTTATCCAGTGCAATTGGTGCATCAATTGCGACAAAAAAATATAATAATAGCCGAACCACAGATCATAGCGCGCA
>JBKBWT010000022.1:0-27270 GCA_046314415.1 Saprospiraceae bacterium | reverse complement strand
GGGAGATCTACGAAGGCAATGGTCCGTTGGCAGCACGCTTGAGCTATCCTAGTCTTAACTCCTCCGAGCCAGTAGATCGAACCTACCAACGCGGCAGCGAATACAAAGACTGGTATTATCAACTGGGCATACTCGTGGCCTATAATTTTGGCGATGCCTTACGCAAAGCCTTCCGCGATCCGGTGCCTTGCTATAGCAAATGGTAATTGCTAAAAAACGAACAATTAATACTAAAGTAACGGTATTGCTACGTTGAATAAGCGTGTAATGCAATACGGTGCGCTTCCTGATTGCAGCATCTCTAAAATAAATCAATCGCACTCCTATGAGAAAATGGGTAATCCTATTGAACATTTGTCTGACCAGCTATTTTGCTTCGGCTCAGGGAACTGAGCTTGGCATTCTGGTCGGTGGCTCGGTGTATAGCGGCGACTTATCGCCCCAGGAATTTGGACTTTATACCAATGATGTACGCCTGGCAGGCGGCGTTTTTGCGCGTTTTCCTATTGGCGACCATGTACGCTTACGGCTGGGTATCACCGCCGGTAGAATCAGTAGTTCGGAAAAAGATACATTAAGAGCTATCCCGCGCCCAAGTTTCCAGTCTTCACTGGCAGAACTAGCACTCATCGGCGAATTTTATCCGCTGCCCTACGGCATCGTTCAGCCCTATTTGTTTGGTGGCGTTGCCGGTTATCGATTCAATCCCCAAGCAGGATTGGATGGCGGCTGGATTGATTTGCAACCATTGGGCACCGAAGGCCAGGGATTAGAAAATTATCCTGAACCATACAATCTTACTCAGATCAGTCTGCCTTTTGGAGCAGGGGTCAAGTTTGTTTTTAATGAAACCTGGGCATTGGGCGTAGAATTTGGCTGGCGCAAAACTTTTACCGATTACCTGGATGACATCAGTTTTAATCAGGTGACTTACCGCGATGTCTATGAAGGCAATGGTGCCTTAGCAGCTTTTTATAGCAATCCAAGAGCTACCGGACCCGAAGCCGATATACCGCCCTATCGCCGAGGGGGCAAGCACCTCGACTGGTACCACGTGGGCGGCGTTACGCTTTCTTATTTTATTCAAGGCGGTGGTGGCGGCGGCAACTGGAATGGCAAAGGACGACGTGGTGGCAGAGCAATCGGTTGTCCGACGAATTTTTAATAACGCCCCTCAATACGAGTCAAAGCCTCTCTGATTGCATTGTAATCAAAGAGGCTTTTTACTTTTTAGAAAGATGGTTCCCTTTTGCAACTTTATGCTATTGCCAATGGATGATCTCGCACAGATCAATGCTTAATCAACTATTTTTCAATATTTTATCTTTTCCACGTTTACGCCTGCTCATTTCAAATCTGGTCAACCCGTATTCTTCAAACCACCTACAATTGCGGTGGTAATCAGCAGCAATTTATTCAATAAAAGCTCGGCGGCTGTTGAATCGTGTTCTTTTACCTGACGCCACTGACGCAGGGTATCAATTTGCAGATAATGCAAGGTTCGGAGTGGTTTCTGCCGACGATCGAGGTTATCAAGCAAACTTTGACGACGCGCTACCCGATCTTGTTCAAACAAAGCCGCAATTTGCCGTAGGCTCTCCTCGTGTTCACTGAGAATGAGTTGCATCATTTCTTTTCGTGCCGCTTCGTCCGGCAGCAGCGCTGCATACGCCTGCATGAGTTCCGGGTCGGCATTCATCAGGTTTGTTTCAATATGAATCAAGGTATAACGCAGGAAAGACCATTGATTCGCATAGGTTTTCAACTGTGCGTATTGTTCGGGCAATTCTGTTTGCATCCGTCTTAGCGCATATCCCGTACCAAACCATGCCGTAAGATTAAAACGAGACTGATGCCAGCTAAACACCCAGGGAATGGCACGCAGGTCAGATAAGGTACGTGTACCGGTGCGCCGGGCAGGACGAGAGCCGATTTTGCTTTGTTCTAACACGTCTATGGGTGTTACCTGACTGAAAAAAGAGATAAATGCCGGATGATGCAGCAGGCTTTGGTATTTTTCCAGTGAAAACTGAGCGAGTTGCTCAAGCGCCTGGTGTGGATAAGCGGGTAAAGGGGTTGGAAATAAAGTGTAAGCAGTCGCACGCGCTACGCCCGACAGCAGCATTTCGAGATTATAAGCAGCATTTAATAAGTTAGCAAACTGTTGGGCAATGGTTTCGCCCTGTACCGTCAGTTTAATTTCACCGCTCACGCTGCCCGGCGGCATACTTTCCAAGAAGCGATGGTATTTGCCCCCGCCCCGGCTGATGGTGCCGCCAATACCATGAAAGAACCGAAGCTGAACCTGATAACGAGCCGCCATTTGTGTGAGGCGTTGCTCCGTCTGATGAATATTCCAGCGGCTGGCAATGATCCCCCCATCTTTGTTGCTATCGCTGTAACCCAACATCACTTCCTGCACGTAGGAGACATTCTGACGCTTTTTTTGTTGGAAAGGATGTGCCAAAAAGGCTTCCAGTATGACATCAGCTTTTTTAAGATCATCAATTGTTTCAAACAAGGGCACAACTTGAAGCGCAGCAGCATCCAAACCGGTTTCGCGCATAAAAAGATACACTGCGAGCAAATCACTCAAGCCACGGGTCATACTGACAATAAAAGACCCAATACCATCCGTACCATAGCGCTCAATATGGGTTTTAACAACGCGGTAGCAATCCAGTACCTGATCGGCTTCTAGTCCGAACCGTTGACCGGAAACCGCAAAGGGACGCGAGCTATTAAGCTCTTCAGACAGGAATTGAATACGCTGCGTTTCATCCCAGGTGGCGTAAGCCGGCAGATGAGGATAGGTCACCTGCAACATTTGCTCAATCGCTTTGTCATGAAAAGCACTGTTTTGGCGAATGTCAAGCCGTGCCAGGTGAAAACCAAAGCACTGCACCTGTCTTTGCAGGGGAAATAAGAGGTCAGTTGCAATTTTTACCGCGCCGATTTCCAGCAAGCTCCGATGCAGCAATTCCAAATCTGCTTGTAGCTCCTGCGCACTCTGATACGAAAGGTCTTCCGCGGTCGATGGCTCCTGCATAGTATGTTCCAATTGCAACAGCATCAAATTGAGCAACTGCCGCCAGGGCTCATGAAGATTGCGCTGTATGGCTTTCTTACCGGCTTCGCCGAAGCGTTCCTGGCGTTGGGTAATTGCTGCTTGTAAAAATGTTGGTACCGTATTGCGCATTGCGGAAAAACTCAGGCGAGCAGCGAGTTCGTGCAGTTGCTGGTGTAACAAAGCCAGCGCTGCCCTGCGATGTTCCAATAAAGTACTTTGGGTTAATTCGGCAGTCACATACGGATGCCCATCGCGGTCGCCACCTACCCAACTTCCAAATTGTAACAGTGGAAACTGGCGGTAATCATGGAGCTTTTTTGTATCAAAACCCACGCTTGCCCAGCTTTGTCGCAGTTGCTGGTCGCTCAGGCGCAAAGCGGCAGGAAACACTTTGGTAAAATAATGCAGCACATTGTTGCGCTCCGACACAACCGAAGGTTTTTCCAGGTACACCTCACCGGTACGCCACCAGCGTTCCAGTAAGGCTTTTATTTCTTCCAGCAGCGTGGCTCTTTCGCTACGCGTCCACACGGTGTTTTCCATTTTTACCAATAACAAGTAGAGTTCCCGATGCAAATCAAGCACTGACAAACGCTTGGCTTCGGTAGGATGTGCGGTGAGCACCGGCATCACCCGTACTTTTGGTAGCATTTCCAAGAGCTGATCCTCGCTCAAACCCTGTTTTTGCCACTGTTCCAACGTTTCGCACCAGGAGCCGCGAATGGCAGCTTTGCCAGCCTGATCTTCGAGCTTGCGCCGAAATTGCACGGCGGCATTTTCCTCCACGAGGTTCATTAATTGAAACCAGATACTCAGGGCTTGGATGTACTGTTCTTCCTGTCCTGATTTTTCGGCGGCAGGTAAAGCCGTTTCACCGGTCTGCGTCAGAAAGTCCGCAATCGCCGGTTCATTCAACTCCTCCAGTACTTGCTTCAGGCAATCCATTAATAGCGCCAGGTCAGTATATATTTTTTCAAAATTATGCGCTGATTTTTGTTGCATCACATTGATTGGTTTTAGGCATACGGGAATCCGTAATTAGATTCGATATTTAGTATTTGCACCCTAAATAGAGTTTAATTATTTGATAATTGTTCGTCATAAGATGCAATTTTTATAAAAATTCAGAAGTACGCCTTTCCATGAATTGCTGGGCTGGAAGTTAAAAAATCGGGTTGGGGCATTGCCTCCATTCATTTTTGCTTTCCCTTTTTACCACTGAAGGTAAGTTATTGAACCTCTCTAGGTTCTGCATTGAACCTGTATAGGTTCTGCATTGAACCCCCAGAGGTTAAACTTTGAACCTCTATAGCATCAAGCTAGAACCCCTATAGCATCTTTGTTGAACCTCTTTAGGTTGTCCATTGAACCCCAATAGGTTGAACTTTGAACCTCTTTAGCATCAAGCCAGAACCTTTATAGCATCTTTGCTGAACCTCCCTAGGTTATCCGTTGAACCCCCATAGGTTGAACCTTGAACCTTTCTAACATTAAGCCAGAACCTCCATAGCATCTTTGCTGAACCTCCCTAGGTTCTCCATTAAACCCTTCTAGGTTCTTAGGGTTACCTTTGTAAGATGATTTTAGCATTTCAGGCAGCAGATTGTTAATTGTATATATGCAAAAAAACGCTATAATAGCTTTATGACCAGCCATTTTTTACTATATTTACCCAATCAAATGCCAAGACCCATTTGCAAGTTTTATACCAATGCAAGTCTGGGCTGAATTCCCAACCAAAACACATCCCCAAATCCATCCTTTGTTGATGGACGAGCCACTTGCAGGAATGGGGTTTTATACTTTTTGAATAGAGCTACTAATAGATCATAATCTTTTGAAAATGAAACAGACGCTACTATTATTTGTCCTGCTATTGGGTTTGGCAACACTGCCCGTTTTGCACGCCCAGCGGGTGAGCATCAACACGGATGGTTCCAACGCTCACCCCAGCGCTATGCTGGAAGTCAAATCCACCGATAAAGGGATCCTCATTCCACGGGTCACGTTCAACAATGCGCCCGCAAGTCCGGCACTCGGCTTGCTGGTATTTGGTATCAGCGGCAGCGGCGACTGGCCCCAAGGCAATGACTTTTTTTATTATTGGAATGGCGCTGCCTGGGTTCGCATGGAAGGTCCACAGGGTCCGCAGGGCGAACAGGGAATCCAGGGTCTGCAAGGTCCGCCGGGACCAAAGGGTGACAAAGGCGATCAAGGCGACCCCGGTCCGCTAGGTCCTCAGGGACTACAGGGTGAACAAGGTATCCAGGGTCCGCAAGGTCCGCAAGGTCCGCTAGGTCCTCAGGGACTGCAGGGTGAACAGGGTATCCCGGGTCCGCAAGGACCAAAGGGTGACAAAGGCGATCCCGGCGATCCTGGTTTCCCCCCCCGGCACAGCGGCGGGCAATACCCCTTATTGGAACGGTACGCAATGGGTGGTGAACAGCAGCAACATTTTTAACAATGGTGGTAATGTAGGCATTGGTACTACCACACCAGGTGCTAAGCTGGAAGTAGCCGGTGCCGATGCCCGCATCCACGGACTCACCATAGGGCGGGGAGGGGGTAGCATTTCCACCAATACTGCCATTGGGCTTAGTGCGCTTCAAGCCAATACCATAGGCATTAGGAACACCGCTAGTGGGGTTGAGGCGCTTCAAGCGAACATCACGGGTACTTCTAACACTGCTAATGGATGGCAAGCGCTTTTTGCCAACACCATAGGTAATTTCAATACCGCCACTGGAAATGGAGCGCTTGTGTTCAACTCCACGGGTAGTTTTAACACTGCTAATGGGAATGGAGCGCTTTTTTTTAATAGCATGGGTAGTAATAACACCGCCAGTGGGAGTGGAGCGCTTTTGTCCAACTCCACGGGTAGTAATAACACCGCCGGTGGGAGTTCTGCACTTGTTTCCAACACTACAGGTTCGAGTAACACCGGCTTAGGTTATCTTGCCAATGTTGCCAGTAATAATTTAACCAACGCCACGGTGATTGGGGCAAACGCGGTGGTTGACGCTTCCAATAAGATCCGCCTGGGGGATGCTGCCGTTACCGTCATTGAAGGACAGGTGGCTTATACCTTCCCCTCCGATGGGCGCTTCAAGACCAACGTGAGCGAAGAAGTGAAAGGTTTGGATTTTATCACTCGTCTGCGTCCGGTGGTGTATAACTTTGATACCCGTAAGTTTGATCAGTACCTGCACAAAAATATGCCCGATAGCTTGAAAGCACATTTGCAAACACAGGATTACAGCGCTTCTACGGCTATCCGCCAGAGCGGGTTTATCGCGCAGGAAGTGGAAAAAGCCATGAAAGAAAGTGGGTACAATTTCAACGGCTTGCTCCAACCGGCAAATCAGGATGGGTATTACTCCGTTGCTTATTCGCAATTTGTGATGCCACTGGTGAAAAGTGTGCAGGAGTTGAATGAAAAATTAACCGCGCTGGAAAAAGAAAACGCTGCTCTGAAGCAGGAAAATGCTGGCTTGAAGGCAAATACGAATAACACCCAAACGACGTTAGAAGACTTGCAGGCAAAACTGCAAGCCCTCGAAGCAAAAATGGAACAGTTGCTCCACTCAAGCGGTACTGGTAAAAATTAATAGTCGCCAAGCCTTCGGCAATAGGGAAAGTTGCCGAAGGCTTGCTAAAGCCATTGTTATGAAAAAATATGTACTCCTCGGCTTATGCAGCTATGCGCTGTCACTCTTCGGGCAGGCGGCGCTCCATCTGGAGACTGGTTCGCAAATGGTGGTAAGCGATGCCGCGCAGTTGGTACTCACGGATATAAAATGGAACAACGATGGTACCTTTAGTCCAGATGGTGGAACGGTGATCCTCAATGGTTCCAATGGTAATACGGCGATCTGCGGCACCGTACCAACGGTTTTTAACAATCTGAGCATTGATAAGAGCCCACAGCAGGTGATCCTTGAGCAAAATATTCAAATTGAAGGCATGCTCTCTTTATTGAGCGGTAATCTGGAATTGAATCAGTTTGAGCTGATTTTGAATGGCACCATCATTGGCGAGTCGGAAACCAACCGTATTACCGGCGGCACCGGCGGCAAAGTGCTGCGCACCGAAACCTATGGAACTGCTGCCAATAACCCTGGGAACATCGGCATTGCAGTTACCAACAATTCCGCCCTGGGCAATCTGACCATCCAGCGCGGACATGTACCGCAAAACCTGCCGATGGGCAGCAGCATTCAACGTTTTTTTACGTTTGAACCCGGCACTAATGGCTCGAATGCGACCTTGCGCCTCTACTATTTAAATGCAGAACTAAACGGCACGGCAGCCTGTGAGTTGGGTGTGTGGCAACTGGTGGAAGGACAATGGCAATTTTTGGGTGCCAGTAATCGCAATACAACTGAAAAATGGGTGGAAATCAGTGGCATTACCGGGCTGACGACCTTTACTTTAGGCGATGCGCCAGCGTCATTCACCACTATTTGCGGTTCTAAAAAAGTGGATTTAAAACCCTATGGCACCAGCATTGGCGAGAATAATCCCAATGCCGTTTGGGAAACCAGCGGAGATGGAATGTTTGTAGGTGGTACGACTTATGCGACTGCTACGATGTACATGCCCGGTGAACAGGATCGGAAAAACGGGCAGGTGAAACTTACCCTGCGCAGCACGGCTACCGAGGGCAATTGTGTGGGTGCCAACGATATGGTGTTTATCACTGTACTAAAGGGAGATTGCGGAGGTTTCCCTTGGAATGGGTAACTAAACTTTTATTTTATACCAGTTATAAAAAATAAAAGCCCCTCCGATACATTCGGAGAGGCTTAACTCTATGTCACGCTAATTGAAATTAGCTTTTTACTTCTTCGTATTCTACGTCCGTTACGTCGTCAGCAGCTTTATCTGTACCGGCTTGACCATTCGCGCCATCATTTGGATTGGCTCCTGCTTCCTGGGTCGCCTGATACATTTCCTGGCTGGCTGCCTGCCATGCGTTGTTGAGTGCTTCGGTCGCTTTGTCGATGCGGTCGAGGTCTTGCGACTGGTGCGCTGCTTTCAGATCGGCTAAAGCCGACTCGATCACGCTGCGTTTTTCCGCCGGAATCTTATCGCCGTATTCTTTCAACTGCTTTTCGGTCTGGAATGCCAGCGTATCCGCCATGTTGAGTTTTTCAGCGCGTTCACGTGCCTGACGGTCGGTATCAGCGTTAGCAGCGGCTTCTGCCTTCATTTTTTCTACTTCTTCTTTTGACAAACCGGTAGAGGCTTCGATACGAATCTTTTGTTCCTTGCCGGTGCCTTTGTCTTTCGCCGATACATTTAGAATACCGTTGGCGTCAATGTCAAACACAACTTCAACCTGAGGAACGCCACGCGGTGCCGGTGGAATGCCATCCAAGATAAAGCGTCCTACCGAGCGGTTGTCTTTCGCCATCGTACGCTCACCTTGCAGAATATGGATTTCTACCGAAGGCTGATTATCAGAAGCGGTTGAATAAACTTTTGACTTTTTGGTCGGAATGGTGGTATTAGATTCAATCACCACGTCATACACGCCACCCATGGTTTCAATACCCATTGACAGTGGCGTTACGTCGAGTAGCAACACATCCTGTACATCGCCACTCAATACCCCACCCTGAATTGCAGCCCCTACTGCTACCACTTCGTCCGGGTTTACACCTTTATTCGGCTTTTTACCAAAAAATTCTTCAACAGCTTGTTGAATTTTAGGAATACGCGTAGAACCACCCACCAGAATGACTTCGTCAATTTTATCTTTGCTCAAACCGGCATCTTTCAATGCCAGACGGCAAGGTTCCAGGGTACGCGCTACCAGATTGTCAATGAGTTGCTCAAATTTCGAGCGCGACAATTTCATCACCAAGTGCTTGGGCACGCCATCCACTGCGGTAATGTAGGGCAAGTTGACCTCTGTTTCGCTGGACGAAGACAATTCAATTTTTGCCTTTTCTGCTGCATCCTTCAGACGTTGCAGTGCCATCGGGTCTTTGCGCAGGTCAATATTTTCCTGTTGTTTGAAAGAATCTGCCAGCCAATCAATAATTACCTGGTCAAAATCGTCACCACCAAGGTGCGTATCACCATTGGTTGATTTTACTTCAAAAACGCCATCGCCTAACTCCAGGATGGAAATATCGAAGGTACCACCACCCAGGTCATATACAGCAATGGTCATGTCTTTATGACGCTTGTCCATACCGTAAGCCAGCGCAGCAGCCGTTGGTTCGTTGATGATACGACGAATATTTAAACCCGCAATTTCACCGGCTTCTTTGGTAGCCTGGCGCTGCGAGTCATTAAAGTATGCCGGTACAGTAACCACTGCTTCTTTTACTTCCTGACCAAGAAAGTCTTCGGCTACTTTCTTCATTTTTTGCAGGATCATGGCGGAGATTTCCTGTGCCGTGTATTGACGCCCGTCAATGTCCACCCGCACCGTATCATTATCGCCACGTACTACTTTGTAAGGTACCCGACCAGCTTCCCCGCTTACTTCCGCAAAACGGCGTCCCATAAAACGCTTAATAGAGAAAACCGTGCGCTGAGGGTTGGTAATCGCCTGCCGCTTTGCCGGGTCGCCAATTTTGCGTTCCCCGTTGTCCATAAAGCCCACCACCGAAGGCGTCGTGCGTCGGCCTTCGTCATTTGCAATCACCACCGGCTCATTACCTTCCATCACCGCCACACAAGAGTTCGTTGTACCTAAGTCTATCCCGATAATTTTGCCCATGATTATTTTAATTAGTTTTGTTGGTCTTGAGAATTTTTTTGTTACAGTTTTTAACCAACAACATTTGTACCAAGCGGGCAATATTTCGTCAAATTGTCATTTTTTACTTAAAAATCGGAAAAATTGATATGTGCCTGACAGGTGAGATGACAAAAAGGCAGGAGAAGGATATTACTGGGTAAAAGTGTTATTGAAATAGGGTTAATGGTTATCAGGATATAACCCCAATAACCATCAACAATTCACTATTTTATTTAAAATTCAAATTGCGCGTGTAAATGCCATTTTTTAATGAATCGAGCGAAGCGCTGTTGAGTGGCATGCTCAGGCGGGCGACCGTTGTCTTGGATGAGAAAATGCCCCGCCCTTCTGACAAATTGCTATAAATGGGCACCGCTTGTGAACTGGTAACGCCAGTATTGGCTTCCGTAATGCGTAATTGTTCCACCACTTCTTTTCCAGCTCCGGTAATGACAATATCCAGATTAACAAAGCGACGTACGCGATCGGAAAGTGGAGTTAAATTGGCTTGTAAGAACCTATAAAATTCCTCCCCCCGAAAAACGGCATTACCTTGAGGAAACCGCACTCGGCTGGAAGTAGTGTCTTCCCGGATCAAATCATCCGCCAAAATCCAGGTTATACTTTTGGGTTCAAATAGATTTGGATTACCCGCCTGGGATTCTTCATAATGCAAGATCAAACGCAAATCGAAAAATCGAGCAGCCGGCGTTGCGTCCCAACCAAAAGTCAAGCTACGGTCGTACCCAAAATTCAGGGTACTGGTGTTGGCGCTGGGTTCCCGAATGGTCATCTCGCCCAACACCGTGGTCTGAGCAGTAACCGGCTCCAGGGTTTCGCCGCGATTAATGATTAATCTGATATGTTCGTTGGCTTTTAGCTGAATTGCCGGAGCGGGCATTTTATACAAAATATTCGGCACGGTAGCAAAAGGTCCATCTTTACGGGGGTATCCTTCGGTAGCGCCATCTACGCGTTGCAAAGTAAAAGTCTGTCCATTACTGACGCGTTGCAATTGTACCTGGACTTTCGCATCATAATATAAGGAATCGGCAATCTGCGCAATTTTAGTGGCATCACCACTTGGTTCTAAAAATGCTTTCTCTACGCGAACGTAGTGGGCGGTATCCTGCAAGGATAATAAACCATACACCACCGGAATATCCTTCCAATCCGCTTCGATTTCAAAATCGGTCGAACATGCAATGCCTAAGAAACCGAGTGATAAAGTGACCAAGAGACGCAATACCTTCATAATTGAATTTTGTACCAGCGCAAAAGTAATAAAAATCAATAAGTCCGATGCAAAAGGTGTGACAGGTAGCAGACGAATTGAGACAAAAGCGATTCGCTACACATTTTATTTTCCATTTTTCACATTTGACTTATCTTACGCCCCGAAGTAAATCTCAAGAAATAGGAGATATGAGGTATGAAATGTGAAACACAAACTATATGACTTAAAATGACAGGTTTACCAATCTATTTTATTTTATATATTATACCTGTAATTTTAAATCTGTTTTCACATTTCAAATTTCAGATTTCACATTTCACATTTCAAATCTCATATTTGCATCATGTCTATTCACAAAGAAGTCAAGCGCATTACCACTCACGTGCTTCATTCCATGAAAGCCAATGGCGAAAAAATAGCCATGCTCACGGGCTACGATTACTCCATGGCGCGGATGCTCGACGCGGCGGGCATTGACATTATTCTGGTCGGCGATTCTGCGTCAAATGTCATGGCGGGTCACGAAACCACCTTGCCCATTACACTTGATCAAATGATTTACCATGCGGCATCGGTCGTACGCGCCGTCAAGCGGGCGCTGGTCGTAGTCGATTTGCCGTTTGGCTCCTATCAAGGGAATTCTAAAATAGCGCTGGAGTCCACCATTCGCATTATGAAAGAAGCCGGTGCCCACGCCGTAAAGCTCGAAGGCGGCGCGGAAGTGTCCGATTCTATTCGGCGTATCTTGTCGGCGGGCGTGCCGGTGATGGGGCATTTGGGCTTGACCCCGCAGTCGATTTATAAATTTGGTACTTACACCGTGCGGGCGAAAGAAGAAGCGGAGGCAAAAAAGTTAAAAGAGGATGCGCTGCTGCTGCAAGAATTGGGCTGTTTTGGCTTGGTGCTGGAAAAAATTCCGGCGCAGCTGGCAAAGGAAGTCTCCGAAAGCCTGGAAATTCCGACCATTGGCATTGGTGCCGGTCAATACACAGATGGACAGGTGCTGGTTACGCACGATATGCTGGGCATTACCAAGGATTTTCAGCCGCGCTTCCTGCGTCGCTACCTCGATTTGTTTGATCTGGTGACAAACGCCGTCGAACAGTATATCAAAGATGTAAAATCGCACGATTTCCCGAACGAACGTGAACAGTATTGAGTTTGTTATGCGTTTACTAAATTGCTGGTTTATGCTACGATACCTTGGCTTTATCATAGTTAAAATGGATTATAATAACAATATTAGTTTTAATATTTAACAACAATTAATTAAAAATCAGCCATTTACAACACATTATTACTATGAATCCATTCATCCGACGCATTTTAATTGCTATTGTTATATTATGCATTATTGCCGGTGGTGCCTTGGCTTATGTACTATTTAGTAGCGGTGTGCCCCTTACCTTGAAAGATCGTTATGTGCAAATTCCCACTGGCTCCAGCTTTGAGGATGTAGTAAAAATTCTCGATAACCAAGGTGTTTTGCAAAACGAACGCCTGTTTCGGGTTTTGTCCGAACGGATGAGTTACAAACGCGAGCCGATGCGCGCCGGGCGCTATGAGGTGAAGCCTGGCTGGTCGGTTATTACCCTTATTCGTCATCTGCGCAACGGCGAGCAAACGCCGGTAAAAGTAGTGCTGACCACCGAGCGCATGGTGGAGAACGTGGCAGCTAAAGCGGCTCGCTTCATCGAGCCTGATTCGGTCACGATGTTGCGATATATGCAAGATGAAAGTTATTTACAAAATATTGGTTATACGCGAGATAACCTGATGAGCGTGTTCATTCCCAATACCTATGAGTTTTATTGGAATACAACGCCCGAAGCTTTCATGAAACGTATGATTAAAGAACATGATGCGTTTTGGGCAAAAAATAATCGTTTGCAAAAGGCGGAAGCGCTGGGGCTTACGCCGGCGGAAGTTTATACACTGGCGTCCATCGTGGAGCGCGAAACCAACGCCAACTCCGAAAAGCCACGAATGGCGGGCGTTTACCTCAATCGCCTGCGGATTGGTATGCGTCTGCAAGCTGACCCTACTGCGGTATTTGCTACTCGTGATTTTGAGACGCCACGTGTTACGAATTATCATATCTTTTTTGATTCTCCTTATAATACCTATTTATACGCTGGGCTGCCGCCGGGTCCCATTACGATGGCAAGCATTTCGAGCATTGATGGGGTGTTGAATGCCGAAAAACACGATTATTTGTACTTCTGCGCCACCGGCGAACCCGACGGGTTGCACGCGTTTGCGGCTACTTTGGAAGAGCATAATCAGAATGTACGCAGATACGTGGAAACCTTGAAAAGGAGGGGATTACGCTAGCCGATTAGTTATAATATTATTCTTTAATTTCAATCTGATAATATCAGAATTATATAACATTTGATTAATTTATTATATCAAGCACATCTGGGGAAAATTAGCTAAATCCTGGATTATTTAGTTAAGCGCTTATTATAATATAATATTTTATTTAATCATACTTCGTAGAAGATTCTCTTACAATTAGTTCTGGCTCCAGAATGATTTTTTTAGGCGCGTATAATAGTTGTTTATTCTGCATAATATCCATAAATAATTGTGCGGCTTCCTGACCCATTTTAACCGTTTGCTGCGCTACTGTTGACAAGCTCGGAGAAACGTATGCGCTGAACGCTTCATTGGCAAAACCTACCAACCCAACGCGCCAGGGGTCGCCCAAGCCTAATTCTTTAATTGCCTGCATGGCGCCAAGCGCCGTAAAATCTTCCACTGCAAAAATGGCATCGGGTGGTTTCGGTGATTGCAAGAGTTGCTGCGCGCAGGCTCGCCCGGATTCTATAGAAATTTTTCCATATTTGATAAGGTCATCGTCCAGCGGCAGCCCGTTGGCGTGTAATGCGTGAACATACCCACGCAACCGATCATTAAAGATTTTAATATGTTGTTGCCCGGCAATGTGGGCAATACGCGTATAACCTTGTTGTATCAGATGCTCCGTTGCCAGGTACGCGCCTTTGTAATCGTCAATTACCACCGAAGGAACGCCCAACTCATCATTAGCACGATCGAATAAAATAAGCGGTACATTCCTTTTTTTTATCTCCATAAAATGTTGTAAACCAGTGGTTTCTTTAGCAATAGAGGCAATAATACCGTCCACCCGTGATTTTAAAAGGGTTTCAATGCCTTCTATTTCATAATCGGTTCGCTCATTCGATTGGAATAACAATACACTGTACCCCTGACGGCGTGCCACGTGCTCAATGCCGTGTACCACTGAGCCAAAAAAATTGATCTCGGCACTGGGAATAATCACGCCAATGACGTGGGTACGTCCGGAACGCAGGGAAGACGCAATCTTGTTCTGCCGATATTGCAAACGTTCAGCTGCGTTGCGTACAAGTTCCTTTGTGCTGTCGCTGATACCCGGATGGTCGTTTAAAGCCCGCGAAACAGTGGACGCTGTCAGGTTAATCGCTTTGGCAATATCGTGTATAGTAGTTCGTTTGGTACTCATTTGCTGCGAACGATTGCATAAAAATAGACTTTTCGACAAATAAAAAAGAAAATTGCGAATATTTATTGAAAATTGGTTGAAAAAAGCGCATATTTGTTTGTCACTTTAGCAGCATTTAAACATTTCTATCGTTTTAAGAAATAACATCATTGACATTTTCCTTTTGCTTTGAGCAAATGTCAAAATTCAGGTACTATTTACCACTATAACTTTCTAGTAAATTAAAGTAAATAATACGTCTTTGCACTTTTGAATCACGCCACTAAAACAGAAGATAGCTAAGTCTTTATTGACAAAGCTGACACTTTAGCACAACACAAGAATTTTTAATCAGTTTTAATTGGTTATTAGACTATTACGTATTGATTTTCCTAATTAAATCAAGCTAAATTATGCATTACACTTTACAAAGTGAGTTACGGTATAAGTATTCCGGCTCCCCCTCCATTCGAGTAAAATCGAGTTATTTTATTTACTTCGTAAATAAGATTTCCTTGAGAAAAGGTGTATGTTCTACCCCTGCCTGGTTGGTCTTTTTAATTGCATTTTTTATGCAATCGTTTGCGTTGGCGCAAGTCAGTGGTGTTGTAACGGACCAAACCGGCATTCCGCTTCCTGGCGCTACGGTGGTAATCAAAAACACAACAACTGGTACGGTCACGGATGAAAATGGCGCTTACGTACTGGAAACCAGTGGCGATACCATTGTAGTTAGCTTTATTGGCTATGCTACGCAAGAGATTGCAGTGGGTGGTCGCTCGGTAGTTAATGTTACGCTGGAAGACGAATCCACGCAGTTAAACGAGATCGTAGTAATTGGATATCAAGAAGTTAGAAAGCGAGACCTCACCGGAGCAGTCGCCGTCATTCGCCCCACTGATGCCAATCGAAATGTTGCCAGCACCATCGCGGAGTCTATTCAGGGTTTGGCTTCCGGGGTGACCGTACGCAATACCGGCGCACCGGGCGCGGCGGCAAAAATTGACATCCGGGGAGCCGGGACATTTGCCGGTAATAATCCACTGTACATCATTGATGGGATGTATTCTGATGCAACCCCCGATTTTAACCCAAATGATGTTGAATCGATTCAAATTCTGAAAGATGCCTCAGCTGCCGCGATTTACGGTAGCCGCGCAGCAAATGGCGTAATCATTATTACAACCAAGCAGGGACGGGAAGGTCCGATGCGCATCAGCGGCAGTGTAAAAGCCGGTGTACAACAAATTCGTAAAACCTGGGATATGATGGGTAGTGAAGAATATGTAAATACGGCCCGCCAGATTTATCAAAATGCCGGACAAACTTTGCCTTCCAGTCTGGTGAATCCACCCAATGTTAATACGGATTGGCAGGATGAATTTCTGCGTACCGGGGATGTGCAAGATTACAACCTTACATTGTCAGGTGGTTCAAGCACCGCGAATTTTCTGATATCCGGCAACTTTTTTAGCAATACCGGTCCGGTTATTGACAATGAATTTCAGCGGGGCAGCTTGCGTATCAATACGTCGGGTGAACGGGGACGCTTTCGCATTGGTGAGAATTTGTCCTTTTCTTATACACATGATGATTTTATAGCATCTGATATTTTTACGAATCCTTTTGTAGATATGATTACGATGCTGCCCATCTTGCCCGTGCAAGACGTAACGCGCTTTGGCGGACCAACCAACCCTGAAGGCTGGGCGATTGGCGATGAAGCCGCACCCACGTTGGCTGCGAACGTGATTGCCTTGCAAAACTTGCAACAAAACAACCAACGGAATTATAAACTTCGCGGCAATGCTTTTGCGGAGTATCGCCTGTTCGACTTTCTGAATTACCGATTCAATGTTGGTACCGAATTGAGTTTCGACCATTTTGAAGGCTTCCGTCGTCCGGGTACAGTGCGCCAGGGTACGCCTTCGCCGCTTGCTACTTTGGATGAAAACCGCGCTAATTTCCGTTCCTTCTTGTTTGAACACACGCTTAATTTTGATAAAACTTTCGGTCGCCATCGCATTAACAGTGTGGTTGGCATTAGTAATCAACGCATTACACGCGAGATACTGATTGGTCAGAAGTCAAACTTGCCCTTAATTGAGGGGACAAATTATTTTACCAATTTAAATCAGGGAGATGCCCCGGCGGTCAATGGTCGGACTGACCAATATGCCATTCTAGGTTATCTTGGACGCTTGAATTATACCTTTGCCGATAAATATTTAGTAAGTTTGACATTCCGCCGTGATGGTGATTCGCGCTTTGGTCGGGATTATCGTTGGGGTAATTTCCCGGCGGCTTCTGTGGCTTGGCGCATTAGTCAGGAGCCATTTTTCAAATCAACCTGGCTGAGTGATTTAAAAGTCCGTGCCAGCTATGGCGAATTGGGCAACAGTGAATTCCTGAGTCCGTGGCAATATAATTATCGTATCAACCCATTTCCGCGTGCCGTTTTTGGTAATGATGAAGAACAACTCGGCGCTACAAATACGCAATTGGCGAATCCGGATTTGCGCTGGGAAACTAAGAAAACCACCAATTTTGGCTTAGATGCTGCTTTCTTCAACAGCCAACTTTCTTTAAGTGCCGAATATTTTATTGCTAAAACCGAAGATGTTCTCACCAGTATTCCTTTGCCGGGTACAGCCGGTAATGCCGGTGCCAATCCACCGGTAAACGCCGCCTCTCTGGAGAATCGTGGCTTTGAATTGTCCACAACGTTCCGCCCGGCTTTACAAGGTGATTTCAACTGGAATGTAACGCTGAATCTGACCAGCATTCGCAATAAAGTAACCGGCTTGGGTAACATCGGTAGTGATACGTACATTCAGGTAGGCGATGCCAGAACCCAAATCGGACGCGCTATTGGCGAGTGGTACGTGCTGCAAACCGACGGGATTTTCCAAACTCAACAGGAAGTGGAAGCGCATAAAATTCAACCCAATGCGAAGCCCGGCGACATCCGCTATGTAGATACCGACGGCGATGGCAAATTGGATTTGGATAAAGACCGTGTTTTTGCGGGCAGCCCCTGGGCCGACCTGGAAGCTGGTCTTATTCTCGGCGCTTCATTCAAAGGGCTGAGCTTCTCCATGCAGTGGTATGGTGTATTTGGCAATCAGATATATAATCGTCCGCGTTATAATGTGGACCGGATGGATCAAAATACCAACTTCCGCGCGGGTATTCAGCCCTGGACACCACAAAATCCGAATACGGACTTCCCACGCGTCGCCATTGGCAATGCCGACGAAGGCATCCGTCAGAATGTACTGCCCTTCACCGATCGCTGGCTCGAAGATGGCTCTTATGTGCGCCTGCGCAACATCGAAATTGGCTATACCTTCCCTTCCGGCAGCCTGAGCAACATTGGTTTTGACAATATCAGGGTTTATGTGAGTGGTCAGAATTTGCTCACCATTACCGATTATACCGGCTTAGACCCAGATATTACTGGTGTGAATATTTTTGAACGCGGATTGGACAATGGGCAATATCCGGCACTGCGGATTTTCTCCGCTGGCGTGAATTTTGGATTTTAATCGTACACTGATTTTAAGATAATTATGATAAGTCATGATTAAAATTTTAAAATATCTTACATATCATAATAATCAGCGTACCATATTTTTTAGTTTTAATCAAAAAAATTAATAAAAATGAAATATCATTATAAATACTTCTGGCTCATCGGGTTGCTCCTTTTGTGGCTGCCTGCTTGTAAAGATACTTTTGATCTGGACATTGAAGACCCAAATGATTTCACGGAAGAATCATTCTGGACTTCGGCAGAAAATGCCCTGCTGGGCGTCAATGCCATCTACGGCAATGCTTACCGAAATGGCTCTTACTCGCGTTGGTTGCCATTTTACATGGACATTCGTTCAGATGAGGGGTATTCGACCAGTCCCTGGAATGAGTTGCGCAGCGTGGGCGCATTAAACATTACACAATATAGTTTTGAAGTGAATTATGATACCTGGAACCATCACTGGCGCGGCGTTTACCGAGCCAATCAAGTGATTAATTATGTGCCGAATATTCAAATGGATGAAACCTTGAAAAAACGTTATATCGCCGAAGCCAAGTTTTTACGGGCTTTATATTATTTTAATTTAGTAACCATTTGGAGAAATGTACCAATTATCCTGACGCCTTCCACGCCAAGTGACCGCCCGTCGCAGGCGACTCCTGCCGAGGTTTGGACACAAATTGAAAAAGACCTGACCGAAGCCATTCCTGACCTGCCCACTTCTTACGCGGCGGAAGATATAGGTCGCGCTACCCGAGGTGCGGCTTATGCCCTGCTGGGCAAAGCACATTTGCAACAGCTTGAATATCAGCCGGCTGTAAATGCATTTCAATGGCTGGTGGATGGTGAAGGCAAACAATTTTATGATTTGGTGCCTAATTACCAGGATAATTTTACGCATTTGAATGAGAATAATAAAGAATCCGTTTTTGAAATTCAGTTCAAAATGCGCGCCGAAAACAGCGGTGAAGACGGACCCACTTCCAACGTTGGTACGAGTCGCCCGCCATTTTTTGCGCCGCCAGGACACGGCTTCAACGATGCGAATATGCACCGCTGGGTGGTCCATGAATTCCTCAAGGAGCGCACCGCCAACGGTAATCGCGATCCTCGACTGGCAGTCACCGCCTTGTATGATTCTACAGATGTGCGGGGTCCGCAATTTACGCAGGTATATGGTGCTTCGTTTGCCTCCAAAAATTACAATGAAGACATTCGCAATCGCGTCTGGTACCGCAAATACTTGAATGATTACGCCCGTCCGAATCAATTTGAGGTATTCAACGGTCCGATTAATTTCCGTGTCATCCGCTTCGCTGATGTGCTGCTGATGTATGCCGAAGCGCTGAATGGCTTGGGTCGCACCGCCGATGCTTATCCACACGTGGATCGCGTACGGGTACGTGCCGGACTTCGCCCGCTTTCAGCGGTGCGTCCGGGTTTGAATCAGGCGCAATTCCTGGAACAACTCATGCATGAGCGCATTACCGAGCTAACCGGTGAGTCTGTACGCTGGAATGATCTGGCGCGTTGGGGGTATTTTGATGATCCGGCAAAAATCAATGAATTAAAAGCTCGTGATCCCGAGTTCAATAACTTCGTCATCGGTCGTAATAAATACATGCCCATTCCACAAACAGATATTGATATAAATCCGAATTTAGTACAGAATCCTGGCTGGTAAAGAAGTATGCAATTGTGGCACATTCTATAAATGTGCCACAATTATTAAAACTTGAATGTTATAAATTATAATAAAAATATGATACGCCTACTCAAATTAAACTTTATTTTAATTCTTTGCTGCTTACTCTGGCAAACCTGTACAACTCCTAAAACCACCGGCACCAGCGCCGGACGCGCTATCTGGACCAAGGAGCAAGCCAATCGCTGGTATGCCCGTCAGCCCTGGCTCGTCGGCGCTAATTTCGTGCCGAGCACCGCCATTAACCAATTGGAAATGTGGCAAGCCGAAACATTTGATACTGCCACGATTAACCGCGAATTGGGCTGGGCTAATTCATTGGGAATGAATACCATGCGCGTTTTTCTGCACGATTTGGCTTACCAACAAGATTCCATTGGCTTTTTACGTCGGATTGATATTTATTTAAATATTGCCGACCGACATGATATTAAAACATTAATCGTTTTTTTTGATTCGGTATGGGATCCAAATCCAAAGTCCGGCAAGCAACGCGATCCTAAACCGCACACCCACAATTCTGGCTGGATACAAAGTCCTGGTAAAGAAGCGCTTAGCGATTCCACCGAATATCCGCGCCTCGAGCGCTACGTGAAAAGCGTGGTGACGCGTTTTAGAAACGATGATCGCATTCTGGGTTGGGATGTCTGGAACGAACCGGATAATACCAACGATGGACCTTATGGTAAAGTAGAATTACAAAATAAAGTAAATTATGTTCTGCCCTTATTACAAAAAACATTCGTTTGGGTTCGCTCGGCAAATCCTTCACAACCAACTACTTGTGCGATTTGGCGCGGCGATTGGTCCACGCACGAAGGCTTGAGTCCGATTGAAAAAATTCAAATTGAAGAATCGGATATCATATCTTTTCACAATTATGATAATGCCGCTGAATTTGAAAAGCGGGTAAATTGGTTGCTGCGTTATAATCGCCCCATTCTCTGCACGGAATACATGGCGCGCGGCAACGGCAGCACTTTTGAAGGGTCGCTCCCGATTGGCAAGAAATATAATATTGCCATGTATAATTGGGGTTTTGTAAATGGAAAATCGCAAACCATTTACCCCTGGAATAGCTGGGAAAAAACCTACACCGCCGAACCGGAGGTTTGGTTTCATGATATTTTCCGCGCCGACGGTACACCTTATCGGCAAGAAGAAGTCAATTTAATTCGTCAGCTGACCGGTAAAAAGTAGAATAATGTTATAATTTTTAAGAGATCAGATTATACTATGATGTTTTAATTATAAATTTATCATATTTTTGTTAAAATCAGTTTAATAACACCTAAAACATTTAGTATGAAACGATTAGTCATTTTACCGTTATTATTTGGCGCTATTATTACATTCGCACAAAAAAATGCTGCTTTTAATGGGTTAGAACTTAATATGGGCAATTTATATCGCCTCTCCGATGCAAAAACCCGATCCATCAGCCCCGAAAATTTTACCGGCGAACCCGGCAAAGGCGGCATGGCAACGCTGGAGCAAGGCAATGCCCGCAATGCTGCCCGCGAGTTGGGGCAGGGTTGGAAAGTCAATCCTTATATTATTATTGAACCTGGGCAGACCTTTACTTTAGCGAACATTGAGGGTCCGGGCGCTATTCAGCATATTTGGATGACCCCAACGGGCAATTGGCGCTTCTCTATCCTGCGTTTTTATTGGGATGATGAGCAAAACCCGTCCATTGAAGTGCCAGTGGGCGACTTTTTTGGCATGGGCTGGGGCGAGTACGCGCAGCTGAATTCGTTGGCGGTTACCGTTAATCCTGGGAGTGCCTTTAATAGTTATTGGACGATGCCTTTTCGCAAACGCTGCCGGATTACGATGGAAAATATTGCTGCCGAAAAAATGAATTTATATTATCAAATTGATTATACGTTGACACAAGTACCTGAGGATGCGGCATATTTACATGCACAATTTCGTAGAAGTAACCCGACGAAAGGATCATTATATACTTTGGTGGATGGCATCAAAGGCAAAGGACATTATGTAGGCACTTACATGGCCTGGGGGGTGAATAATAATGGCTGGTGGGGCGAAGGAGAAATCAAATTTTTCATGGACGGCGATGCCCAGTTTCCGACCATTTGTGGCACCGGTACCGAGGATTATTTCTGCGGCTCCTACAATTTTGAGAACCGCAAAACCCGCCAATACCAAGAGTTTTCCACGCCTTATGCCGGTTTGCACCAGGTCATTCGTCCCGATGGCATGTATAGTTCGCAACAGCGTTTTGGATTATATCGCTGGCATATCCTGGATCCCATTCGTTTTGAGCGGGAATTAAAAATAACCATTCAGGATTTGGGCTGGCGCAGCGAAGGGCGTTATTTACCGCAGCAATCTGATATTAGTTCGGTGGTATTTTGGTATCAAACCGAGCCGCATGCCCCTTTTCCCAAGTTACCCACTAAGAATGAATTAGAAACAAATTAAATTTTCAAAATATATTATATTCAACAAAATATTATAACATTATTCATTCTATAATTTTTTCCATTATTACAACAGCCCCTCAAAACCAAATATTTTCTTAAACTTCAGCTCATACTTCCATGAAAAATCTTTTTTTGCTAATTTGCTTGATGCAAACGATTACAATGCTCGCCCAAACGCAGCACGCGCCCGCATACCCGCTCGTCACGCACGATCCGTATTTCAGCATCTGGTCTATGAACGATACCCTGGCTGCCACGCCCACCAAACATTGGACCGGCATGGATCAGCCTTTAATCGGAATGATTAAAGTAGATGGTGTACCCTATCGCTTGCTCGGGGAAAAAGGCAAGACGTATAAAACATTGGTAGCCACCTCAGATGAAAAAGTTTATAATGCAAAATACGTTGACATTCAGCCAGCTAACGATTGGATGAGCGCCGATTTTGACGATCGTGCCTGGAAGACTGGCGATGCACCTTTTGGCAACAACACCGACGCCGCCAAGACCAATTGGCAAAATAAAGATATCTGGCTGCGCCGCACTTTTGACTTAAATCAACTGGATGCGGGTAATATTTTTCTCAAAATTCAACACGATGACGACGCGCAGGTGTATCTGAACGGTGAACTGGTCTATAGTTATTCCGGCTGGCTAAATAAATTTTCTTATATTCCATTAAACAGTGTACCCAAAAGTAAATTAAAAAAAGGTAAAAATGTCTTAGCTGCGCATGTTATTAATAATGCCGGACCCGGCTGGCTCGATATTGGCTTAGTACGCGAACCACCACAACACCCTGATAATGTGTTGGTTGCACAGCAAAAAAAGATTGAAGTAACAGCTACGCAAACGCGTTATACTTTTACTTGCGGCAAAGTGGATGTAATATTGACCTTCACTTCGCCACTGTTATTACATGATTTGGATTTATTATCCCGTCCGGTTTCTTATATTACCTATCATGTAACATCAAATGATACTCAAGCACATGATGTCCAGGTTTATCTTGGCGCTTCGAGTAACATTGCGGTAAATGTGCCTTCGCAGGAAGTCATTGCCAAACGAGCGCAAACGGCACAACTCGCGCTGTTACAAGCGGGTACAACCGAGCAACCTATCTTGAAAAAGAAAGGCGACGACTTGCGCATTGATTGGGGGTATATGTATGTAGGCGCTCCAAAAGCCTCAAAACCAGTGCAATACATTAGTTCTGCCGAACAAGCCATCGCCGCTTTCACCGGAAAAACACCGGCTAAAGTAATCCCGTCTTTGAAAGGTAAACAGTTGATGCTCAATACCGTAGTGGATTTAGGTAAAGTTGGCAGCACGCCCAAAGCGCAAGTCTTCTTACTCGCTTATGATGATTTGTATGCGGTGCAATATTTCGGTGAAAATTTAAAAGCGTGGTGGAAACAAGACCCTGCACAAACCATTGAAAAACAATTAGATCAGGCATTTACGGATTATAAAAATATTATACAGCAATGTAATAATTTTGATCAAAAAATGTATCAGGATGCGGTGAATGTTGGCGGTGAACGTTACGCTCAACTCTGCGCCCTCGCCTATCGGCAAAGCGTTGCAGCGCATAAACTATTAAAGGGTCCACAGGGTGAAATTTTATTTTTTTCTAAAGAAAATTATAGTAACGGTTGTATTAATACGGTGGATGTAACATATCCTTCCGCACCGCTTTATTTATTATATAATCCCGATTTATTAAAAGGGATGCTCAATGGCATTTTTTATTACAGCGAAAGTGGAAAATTTACAAAACCTTTTGCCGCGCATGATTTGGGCACCTACCCGCTCGCCAACGGGCAGGTCTATAGTGAAGATATGCCAGTGGAAGAGTCGGGAAATATGCTGATTTTGACCGCCGCCATTGCGCAAGCCGAAGGCAACGCCAATTATGCGAAACAACATTGGAATACCCTGACCACCTGGGCAAATTTTTTATTACAGGAAGGCTTTGATCCTGAAAATCAATTGTGTACCGATGATTTTGCCGGACACCTGGCACGTAATGCTAATTTGTCGGTGAAAGCCATTGTCGGGATTGCTTGTTATGCCAGGCTAGCGGCACAACTCGGCGAAACCAAAACGGCTGAAAAATACCGCCTTGCTGCGCAGGACATGGTAAAACAGTGGATGCAACTGGCGGACGATGGGGATCATTACACCTTGGCTTTTGAAAATAAAGGCACCTGGAGCCAGAAATATAATTTGGTATGGGACAAAGTGCTTGATTTACAGCTCTTTCCTAAGGAAGTGTATCATAAAGAAGTAAAATATTACTTGACCAAACAAAATACCTACGGTTTGCCTTTAGATAGTCGTAGGACTTATACTAAATCCGACTGGATTCTCTGGACCGCAGTATTGACGGACAATCCCGCTGATTTTAAAGCGCTGACCGAACCTGTTTATAAATATGCCCTGGAAACGCCCTCGCGCGTACCCCTGAGCGACTGGCACGAAACCACCAATGGCAAAATGGTTGGTTTTCAGGCACGTAGCGTCGTTGGTGGCTATTTTATGAAATTATTAGAAACCAAATTATCTAAATAATTAAATTGATTATAATGAAGTTTTTATTAAAAATATTATTACTGCTTATTACATCTTATCATACTTTTGCCCAACAATTAGTAATGCCGGGCGATTATCCCGACCCCTCCGTTACAAAAATCGGTGATACCTTCTGGGCAAGCGCCACCACTTCCAATTGGCTACCTGGTTATCCATTACTAAAATCCAAAGATTTAATCAATTGGACGACAGAGGGTTTCGCTTTTAATACCTTGCCTGCCTGGGCGGATTTTTATTTGTGGGCGCCGGAGATTTCCTACGAAAACGGCAAAACGTATATGTATTACACGGCACATAAAAAGGGCGGTAATTTATGCATTGCCGTTGCCAGCGCCGATCGCCCCGAAGGACCGTATAAAGATCATGGAACCTTGATGTGCCAGGAAGTTGGCTCGATTGACGCCTTCCCGATGCGCGATGAAAACGGCAAATTATACATGATCTGGAAAGAAGATGGCAATAGCGTGGGCAAACCTACGCCGATCTGGGCAATGCCGATGAATGAAGAACGCACGGCGCTGACGGGTGAGAAAAAAGAATTATTTCGCGCCACCGAACCCTGGGAAAATAACTTAGTCGAGGGGGTTGCTATGATACGGAAGGGTGAATATTATTATGCATTTTATGCGGCGTCGGCTTGCTGCCGGCGGGGCTGTACGTATGGCACGGGCATTGCACGCGCTAAAAATTTATTAGGACCCTGGGAAAAATATAATAAAAATCCGATTTTGAGTAATGAAGGTGAATGGAAATGCGCCGGGCACGGCACACCTATTGAAAAAGACGGAAAATATTACTTCTTATATCATGCTTATCATGATACCAGTAATGTGTACGCCGGTCGGCAAGGTTTATTAATAGAATTTACGTTTACCCCCGATGGCTGGATCGATTTAGTCGAACAGCAAAAAACCGCCGTAAATATTGATGATAATATTAAAGATAAATTTAAAGGAAATAGCCTATCGAAACAGTGGCAATGGAGCGTATTTCAAAATATTAATTATAATTTAAAGGGTAAAAACCTGTATTTGAATGCATTACCCACACCTACCGGCGCTTTTATCGGACAAAAAACGTATGATGAAGATTATACCGCCCATGTAATAGTTGTAAGCAAAGATGCAAATGCCTCGGCGGGCTTGGCAGCCATTGGCGATGAACGCAACACCTTGAGCATACTGGTAAAAGGCGATTCCATTCAATTATTACAAGTGAAAGATGATAAAGAAAGTTATTTAGCAACTAAAAATATTGCCGCCGGCAAAAAAATCCATTTACGAATGCAAGTAAAAAATGGGAAAGACATGCAATTTTATTATAGCACAAGTGGAAAAAATTATACAGCACTAAATGAAAATCCTGTTGACGGGAGTTATTTACCCCCCTGGGATCGCGCAGTACGCGTGGGTCTGGTTGCCAAAGGTACGCCCGACCAGCAGGCAGTTTTCAAAAAATTTCATTTAGCAAATGATTAGCACATATATAATATAGCATACAACCCATATGTATATCTAATGAAATACTAGTATTATGCACAAATTTTCGCTCAACATGTGGCAATTTTATTTAGTTCTTATATTATTAATCGGTTGTTCTAAAAAGGACAGCGAGCCGATTATTACCCCACCGGTTGTAGATCAAACGACCTTTACCAATCCATTATTAAATTCAGGACCTGACCCCTCGGTTATTTACCACGATAGTTTTTATTATTACACCCACACGCTGGGCGATAAAATTGGCTTGTGGCGCACGCGCGATATTACTAATCTGAAAAACGCCGAATACCGCACCATTTGGCTTCCCCCGGCAGGTACAGCGCATTCGTATAATTTATGGGCACCGGAGTTAGCTTTTATTAATAATAACTGGTACGTTTATTATGCTGCCGATGATGGTAAAAATGAAAATCATCGTTTATATGTATTAGAAAATACCTCCAGCGATCCGTTTGAAGGCAGGTTTTTCTTCAAGAGCAAGCTGGAAACCGAGCAATGGGCCATTGACGGATCGGTATTTGAGCATAATGGAATTAATTACTTAGTTTGGTCGGGCTGGCGCGAGCCGCGGGTAAGCACGGAAATTCAGCGTCTTTACATTGCAAAATTAGATAATCCCTGGACGGTGGGTTCCAAACGTGTACAACTCTCTGAGCCTGAGCTGGTTTGGGAGAAAAACTGGCAAAATCCTGCCGCCTGGAACAACACGCCGCCTTACACGGTATATGTCAATGAAGGTCCGCAATTTTTAAAACATGATAATCAATTATTTATTATTTACTCCGCCAGTGGCTGCTGGACGCCGCAGTATGGATTGGGCATGCTGCGTACCAGCGCAACGAATACGAATTTGCTGGATTCCACCATTTGGATAAAATCACAAACGCCTGTTTTTCAACAATCTACCACCAGTGGCGTCTATG
>JBKBWT010000021.1:21491-27402 GCA_046314415.1 Saprospiraceae bacterium | reverse complement strand
GGTACACAGGAAACAAAGCTGAATTGCGAGAAGCCTCTTTCGATGGGGAGCAATCCTCTCCGGAATTTACTGGCATTAGGGTCATATTTTTCTACACCACCGTATTCTGTCGCAATCCATAAAATATTCGTTACCGGGTCTTTATAAAAATCCTTCACCAGAAAACCATTGTGGCTGTAAGGCTCACGTGGATTGGGCGACAAGCGAAACTCCAGTCCTTCAGCAGGGTAGTATAAAAATAATCCATCCAAGCCTCCCGAAGTCCAAAAGAAGCGATTGCCATTTTCATCCTGATCGGAAAATACCTGTACCGAAATTCGGGCACCGTCAGGAAAGTCTTCAAATACTTGTTGCGCTTCGTTGTAACGATACAAGCCCAGATTCCAACTGCCACACCACAACGTACCATCGGCTTCCTCATGTAGCTTGCCTACGTCCACACCTGGTCGAACGCCTTTTACATTACCAAAAACGTAATTCAAAACTTGCTTTCGCGGATCAAATTGATACAAGGCAGTTTGAATCTGTACCCAGATACGTCCTTTACGATCAATAAAAACATAACCCGGATTGGTAGAATGAACAGGTGCAGGAATGCGATCTACTTGAAGTGTTTGTAAATTAAGCCGCTGTAAATGTCCATAACTTGTAAACCAACCGTAACCTTCCTGGTCGAATACGAGTCGGCTGGTCCATTCATTGCTCAGGATGGAATCGTGCTGCTCCGGCAAATCCAGCGCCTGGAAAGTTTGTTTGCGCTTGTCAAAACGTGTCAATCCACCGTGTGTTGCCACCCAAAGCATGCCACTGGAATCTTCTGTAATGCCGATAATATGGTTATTGGGCAGACTATTAACATTGTCTGGCTGATGCAAATAAATTTTAAAATCACGCCCGTCAAAGCGATTTAATCCACTGGCGGTACCAAACCACATGAAGCCTTCGCGATCTTTCCAGATACAATTCACCTCATCGTGTGATAAGCCTTGCTCGGTGGTGTAATGAATGAGGGAAATATTAGCAGGCTGGGCGAAAAGACCCAAAAAAGCAAGCAATAAATTAGCAATAATTAAAATGGCTCGCTGCGCATGCTTCATAGTCGTTTATCGGCTTCTCCGGTTTGAATTTATTTTAATATATTGCCCTGCAATTTTATGATTGCATCCACCAAATTTCTAGCATCAAAAATACGCGGTCATTTTTTACTCAAATGTAAGTAAAAAATGGAAACAGGTCAAAAGTTGTAATGGTATTTACCTGCAACTTAGCCATTAAATGGATGCTGATAAGGCGCGCGGTACTTGCGTTTGAGCAGCGCTTGCGCAGCTTTATTGTTCTGAATATTCATCATTTTGGTATCAATGGCAAGCGGAGCTTTGACTTGGTAGGCAAGGTCTCCATAAATGACCATCGAAGTAGTTTTGAAAGCATCTTCTAAAGTATTGGTAATGCCCGCATTAGACTTGTTGCGAACACCATTGGCAAATTCTGTAAAAAGCCGTTGGAACATCAGCGCCGCCTGGTCGCCCGGCGTGCCTTCCGCAGCGAATCGGGTGACTTTGTCCTTGCTATTGGCAGCAAATACTTCCCAGCCTGCATCGCCTGCAAAAATGGTTGCTTTCTCCCCAAAATAATACACGCCTATGTTGTGTTCCGGTGTCGGCGAATTGTAGCCCCAGGTTTTGTGCGTCCAATAAACTGGCAGATTCCCAAAATCAAAACGTACATCCAAATGATCTGGATTTTCCTGACCGGTTAATTTGACAATGCCCCCGGTTGCCCACACTTTTTCCGGCAAATCCAAATCCATCACCCTGCGCACGTTGTTAAGATAATGAATCCCCCAATCCACCATAATGCCCCGGCTAAAATCGTGCATACCCCGCCAATTGGGTTTATTAGCATTGCCACTGCACATAAATTTATTCCGAGGCGCCGGACCGCAATAGGTTTCAAAATCAAAGTTGGTTGGAATCGGTTTTTCTACCAGATTGCCTTCCGGGTTATAAATGTTAGCTTGCACCTGCAAAATTTTGCCCGCTTCACCGCTTTTGATAAAATCTTTTACCTTTTGATTGGTATCCAGCATTGCCCTTGGGAAGTCCACCATCACTACATTATTGGCTTTGCGATGTGCTTCGAGCATGGCTTGCCCTTCGCGAATATCATAACTAATGGGCTTTTCCAAAAAAACATGCAGTCCGGCTTTACAAGCATCAATGAAGTGCAAGGCGTGCCAGTGCGGAGGTGTAGCAATGATAACTGCCTGTAAACCAGGCATTTTGTACATCGCTTTATAATCAGAAAAGAGCTGCGGCTTTTTGCCGCCTGCCGCTACGACTTTATTGGCGGCATTATCCATTGCAGCCGCATCCACATCGCACAAGCCAACTACTTCATAAAGTCCAGAAACCAGTACATTTTTCAATAAAAAATCAGTACCCCACCAGCCGGTGCCGACAATCGCCAGTTTGATAGGATCTTGCAAGTTGTGTAAGAAAGAAGGCAACACCAAGGTGCTGAATGCAGTGCTGCTCGTAGATTGGATAAAATCTCTGCGATTCATGTTTTGAAGGTTTGGTTTAGATGTTTCGATTCGAGTGCTACCAACGATTGCCCGCTAAAAGCTTTGGATCGTTTATTACTTCGTCCTGCAATTTACAATATTAATAGCGATGAGCGTTCACTTCGTCGAAAAAAAGCAATCTTCCGCCCTCAGGCGTTCTAATTCTAAGAGTCTATTTCCTCAATCAAAACCAAAAAATTATGCGACACATTGCCTCATGCATCATGTTACTAGTAGTAGCCTTAATGCCTGCTACGCTTTTGGCTCAATGGACTACCCAAACCAGCGGAACCACCAACACTTTACAGGATGTCCATTTTCTGAATGCCAACTACGGTGTGGCAGTTGGCGACACCGGTACGGTTTTATTGACCACCAATGGCGGTATCAACTGGCAACCACTTACCATTCGCAACAAAAACAATATTCAATCAGTACAAGTCATTGGCGTTGATACGATTCTTGTTGCTGCCGGGACGTATTTTGACGGCGAAGTTTATCTCACTACCAATGGGGGTACCACCTGGGATTCGGTTGCCAATGGGATTGATCTGGCAAATGCGGGCGATTTCTATTTTACATTAAATTTTAAAAACATTCTCCGCAGTGAAGACCAAGGGGAGAATTGGGACACCATGGACATTCAAATTGGCAGCACCACGCTTCTGGAACGTCTTTATTTCCCCAAAGGCAAAGTGGCTTATGTCATGGGAAATGTATCGGGCTTTGCTACTTATTCTGCCTTTGGCTATCGCAGTGATGATGACGGACAAAGCTGGACTTCACTGTTTGCACTGGATTTCCCCAACAACAATGCCTTTACTGCTGCGGCTTTTCCCAGCCCGGATACCGGCTATATCTTTACCAATCGCTTTGAGCGTTTTTTACCGGGTAAGTTGAATCAACTGATACGGGTACATAGTTTTTACTTTGATGATGCTCAAACCCAGCAGTGGCGCTTTGCTGCGGAAATTGTCAAAGATTCTATGCCGACGTATATGCACGATGCCCAGTTTTTAGATAATAACCTCGGCTATGCAGTCGGTGAAAATGGTCATATTTATAAAACTATTAATGGTGGTGCAGATTGGACGGTAGAATATCCTGGCAATCAGCCTTTAAAGGCAATTTACATGCTTAGTAATTCGGTGGGTTATGCCGTAGGCGCTAATGGCATTATTGTAAAATTAAATGCAACTACGGCTACGGATGCACCGGGTGTTGCCTTGCCTTTGCAATTCTATCCGAATCCTACCCGAAACCAAATTCAACTGCAAGGTTTGGAAACGCAAGATGCTATTTTAACCATTTTTAGTGCCAACGGGCAAATTGTACAACAAACTGTGCTCAATGGCGAACTGAAAGTTTCTTTAAATAACCTTGTCAACGGTTGGTACACCTTGCAGTTGCAGGTGCGCAATGATGGGCAGGTCTATCGTGGCAAACTCATTGTGCAACAAGAGTAGCAATTCAATTTTATAACTACAAAAGACACGAAGCACACGCGGCATTTCAAAGGGGAGCGCTTTTTATAATATTTACTTCATTTAATTTATCTCACACTCTAAAGATGCTTCAAGTGTTCAGTGGTAATAATTTAAACGTGCGTTTAGATACCCCCAGGCATCTGTAAAGATACTTTCAGGTATCAAGGGAGATGGGTTAGGGTATCTTCACAAATACCAGTAAGTATCAAGCTAGCTACCTCAAGGTATGTATGCAGATACCCTCCGGTATCAAGCTAGATAGGTTATAGTATCTTTACAGATGCCTGCATACATCAAGCCAGATACCTCAGCGCATCTTTGAAAATACTGAAAGGTATCCATGCAGATACCCTCTGGTATCAAGCTAGATAGGTTAGGGTATCTATGCAGATACCCTAAGAGATCAAGCCAGATGGGGCATTCTATCTTTGCAAATAGTATCTCAGAAAGTGAATATCAAGATACTTGATCTCTTGACAATGGCTTTGTTCCGAGGCTTGCCTAAACCTTGTCCAATTTTAGGGTGAACTTTAAACCGAACAGCAAAAACGCGAAGCGAGATGTCAGATACGTCCAAGCCGGTGGGTGGTACGCGTCTGACCTCCCGCTTCCCTGTTCGCTTCTCTCCTTATTAGTTTATTTCTGCGGAAGTCGGGCAAACCAAATCCCCTGGGCGCGGGGTGTGCTTAAAGTGAAGCCGGTAATGACCTGGCTGGAGTCGCGCCGAAACTGAAAAAGCTGATTTTTGGTATTGACAAAGGCGTCTTCATAGATGGATTCGAGGAGGTAATAAACATCCGGGCGCTGATAGCCCATGAGTTGGTTTTCCCACATTTCTAGTTGGATAGTCGTTTCGGCTTCAGTACTCTGATAAGAGCCAAGGTACTGCGGAAGTGCAGGCAAGGGCAGTCGAGTAGGGGTTTTCCGTACAAAAGTAGCAGAGTCACCGTTGCCGGTATAGACCAATACGCGCTGTAAGTCTTTAGAAAACTCCATTCTACTGGCGCCCCAGTGAAAGGTATAAGGCGAGGTGGCAAGCATGGTTTGATAACCTTTGAGATGGAGTCCGCCTTCTTTGAGTTCCAGTTCAAAAAGCTCGTCGTTGCGTAAGCTCTTATACCTGCCCAGATAAGCGCGCAATTTGCGTTGGCTCAGGCTGATGGTTTTCGGGATAGGCGTGATGAGGCGTTTGCCAAGAATAATTTGTGCCACTTGTCCGCCAACTTTTTCAGGATTGGCTTCGCCGTCATTGCTCAAAAAAGCCACCGAAATATCTTCTTTAGGGTAGTAGGCCAGCCAGGCGCGGTAGCCCGCCGTTAAACCACCGTGACTGATTTCCTGCACTTCACGGTAATTGCGAATGAATACACCTCCGGCATAAGCCAGCGTGGAACCATTGTTGAGTTTACCCTGCTGCAATTGCAGATCGAGGAAGGGTTTGCCGCCAATGCGCCCATTTTTATAATGGCGGTGCCATTTCAGCAAATCTTCGGTGGTGGTAAGCATGCCCCCGTTGCCATGCGCGTTCTCAAAAGGCATAGATTGATAGTACCTGTCGCCATATCGGTCGTACGAAACCGCCCGATTCTTTACAATTTTGCGGTAATCGTCTCGCCATTGGGTGTTTTTCATACCCAAAGGTTGAAAAATGTTTTCTTTGGTGTATTGCGCCAGGGTTTGCCCGCTGGCACGTTCGACAATCATTGCCAGTAAATTATAATTTGAATTGCTGTAGTTGTACTGATCGCCGGGCGGGAAGTTGAGTCCCTGCTGTTGCCTTAAAATATCGAGTACATGTACATTGGTATAAACAAAAGTGCCCCGCTCTCTACCTGCTATTGCTACAATAGACCCCCAG
>JBKBWT010000021.1:0-21481 GCA_046314415.1 Saprospiraceae bacterium | reverse complement strand
GTCGCGCAAGCCACTGGTATGATGAATCAAGTGACGAATCGTCATTTTGTAGCCATAGTCCGGCAATTCGGGAATATAGCGGTGTACATCGTCATCAAGTGATAATTTGCCATCGAGCGCCAGCAAAAAGATAGCCGCGGCGGTAAATTGCTTGGCAACCGAGCCAGTTTCAAAAATGGTGTTAGTGGTATTTAGAATATCATATTCCAGATTTGCCATGCCAAAGGCTTTATTGTAAATGATTTTATTGCCTTTTTGAATCGTGAGCACCCCACCGGGCGTGGTTTTATTCCACTGGTCGAATAAAGCGTCTAACTTCAGCGTTAGCTCAGGGGAAGGCAGCGGAGTAGCGGCATTTTGCGTGCATCCTGCCAGAAAGACGAATAGAAATAATAAAAATAAGTACGTTCGCAGCATGGTTAAATGGTGATTGTAGAACACTATAACCGTAAAGAAACGGTAATTGCTCAAAAGATTCGAGGGGATACCCAGCGTTTTTAACATCGGCAACGTTGTATTTTCCAATGAGTTCTGTATTTTTGACGCCCAATAGCTCATAAAAATCCTTAGATGATGATTCGACTAGTTGTTTTGCTGCTGCTGTTCAGTTTGAATGTTTCATTGTTACTGGGGCAGTCAGATAAACCCGTGAAGACGGATACGGTAAGAACCAACGAAGGGCCCGATCCTACGGCAGGTTTACCACAAGTGATTGATACGACTCGCGTGCAGCGAAGAGCCAAAAAAGTAGAACCGCCCAAACAGGCAAAAGTGGATACGCTGAAGAAGCAGGAAGCCAAAAAAGTGAATCCCTGGGCGGGTAAAAACGATGCTGAACTGCGCAAAATAGCGGATACCTTGGCACACCGATACATTATTGTAGATGGACACGTGGATTTGCCGTATCGCATGGGGGTGAAGAATTTCCGTCCAACTAAAGAATTCCTCGGTATTCCGATTCAAAGCAAAGAGGGCGATTTTGATTATGTTAGGGCGAAAAAAGGCGGATTGACAGCTCCTTTTATGTCCATTTATATTCCATCTTCCTATCAGCAAACGGGTGGTGCAAAAGAATTTGCCGACTCGCTTATTAACATGGTAATAGAAATTGCGAAGGGGAATCCCGATAAATTCAAGATTGCCCGCTCACCGCAAGAGGTCGAAGCAAATTTTAAAAAAGGCTTGATTTCCTTGCCCATGGGTATGGAAAATGGCGCTCCGATTGGCGATAGCCTCTCTAATGTTGCTTATTTCCAGCGTCGCGGCATTCGTTACATTACGCTCACGCATGGTAAAGACAACCAAATCTGCGATTCTTCTTACGATACTACCCGCACCTGGAATGGCTTGAGCCCTTTTGGACGGGAGGTGGTAAAGGAAATGAACCGCGTAGGCATCATGGTGGACGTGTCGCACGTATCGGATAGTGCTGCTTTTCAGGCAATTGCGTTGAGCGCAGTGCCGTGTATCGCCTCTCACTCTTCGGTGCGGAAGTTTACGCCAGGTTTTGATCGCAATATGAGCGATGAGATCCTCAAAGCGTTGGCAGCAAAGGGAGGTGTGATTCAGATCAATTTTGGCTCCTCTTTCCTGGATAAAAAAGTGCGCGATTACCAGGATAAAAAACGCGAAGAATTGCGTAAATTATTGGAAGCCAAAAAGTTGAAAATAGACGATGCGGCTGCCAAGCCGATTGTTGATAAATTCCAGAAAGACAATCCAAGTTTGTACGCTGATGTGGAAACCGTTGCGGATCATATCGACCACGTGGTAAAACTGGTAGGTATCAATCATGTCGGTTTTGGTTCGGATTTTGATGGGGTAGGGGACTCCTTACCTACTGGTTTGAAAGATGTGTCGCAGTATCCGAATCTGATTTACAGCTTGCTCAAACGTGGCTACAGTGAGGAAGATATTGCAAAAATTAGTTATAAAAATGTTTTCCGCGTTTGGAATGCTGCGGAAAGATACGCCAAATTCGAAGCGGAAAGAGCAAAGCGTGCTAACGAAGAACGGAACTAATACCATTTTCAATTGATAATGGCGTATTGATTATTGCTGAATAATTTAATTTCAAGTAATTTTCATATTTACGCCTTCTCATTTTAAATTTGGTATAAATGAATGCTGCCAACTTTTATTGAACTTTCGGTGTCTTTGGATAGCTGAAAATAAAGGCGTGTCAGAAATGCAATTTTCTGGCACGCTTTCACATAAAAAAACTACACCACTACAATGAAAAAAGTAATTTACTTTTTTATAATAAGCCTTGGTTTTCAAATGAGTGTGCAGGCACAAACTGCCGATGCAGACACCACGATTTATCAAGTGGCGGAGGAAGCCCCGCGTTTTCCGGTTTGCGAAAAGCTGGATACTACCGTAGCCGTCAAGCAGCAGTGCGCCCAGCAACAATTATTGCTCTTCATGAGTCGTAATATTTTTTACCCCGTGGAGGCACGGCAGAAAAATACCGAAGGAACAGTCGTCCTTTCTTTTGTCGTAGAAAAAGATGGAGCGCTCTCCAATCCCAAGATTCTGAAAGACATTGGCGATGGTTGTGGTTTGGAGGCTTTGCGTATTGTGAATCTCATGATTGATCAAAACGTGAAATGGGTGCCCGGTAAAATAAAAGGGAAGCCGGTACGAACGTCTTTTACCTTGCCGGTAAAGTTTAAACTCACCGAGGCGCCTGCATTTGAGGTTATTCAGGGAGATAGCGTTTGGACGACATTGGATGAACAGGTGGAATTCAAAGGCGGACCGGATTCACTCATCAGTTTTATCAATTCTAAACTGAAGTATCCAGCCTCTGGCAACGATAGCTGCCGCATCGGAGCCATGGATTTGCAGTTGCGCATCGATCGCAGCGGGGATGTACGGGTATTGGAGATGGTCGATTTCAATGACCTGGGTTTCGATTTCTGGAATGCAGCAGTAGAAGCCGTAACAGCTACCAGTGGTAAATGGAAAACCGCCAAATATAAAGAAGCCACCGTGCCTGCGGCTTATACGATTAGTTTAACATTCGTTCCGCAGGTAGCAACTTGTAAAAATGTGGTGGAAAAATATCAAAAAGCGGTGGATGTGATTAATGAAGGCTCGGAGTTATTTAATAAAGGAGAGAAAGACGCTGGTATTGCCAAAATGGATGAAGCCATCAATGCTTTTCCGAATGATGCCAATTTCCTGTACGTACGCGGTCAGGCGTATTTGGAGCAAAATAAATTTCCCGAAGCTTGCCGGGACTTATCACGGGTGAAACAACTCGCTTCAGTGAATTGGTTTGATACCCTACTGCCGGTTATTTGTAGAAATAATTAGTTGATGTGCTGATTTGCCAATGTGCCAATAAGATCATTCAATAAGTGCTTTCCAAAAAACGCCCAAAGCTTGGGTGTATTGGATAAATCATTAGCATATTGGCAAAATCAGCATATTAGCACATTAAATTTTCCCAATCCTGCTGCCATCAGGAATCAGCGCGCCTTTTTTGACCACTACAATGCCATCGCGAATGCAATAGGTGTCGGTTTCATCATTCTGCAAGGAGTCGTCGCCACGGATGATGACATTGTGACCAATGCGGCAGTTTTTATCAATAATGGCGTTTTCGATAAAGCAGTCATTACCGATCCCCATCGGCGTTTCTTCGGGTTTGACAATTTTCTCCAATCTTTCAAAATAATCACTACCCATTATAATCGAGCGTGATATCTCACTGTTGTAGCCAATACGGGTACGAATGCCGACAATGGAACGCTCAATTTTCTTGGCGTGGATCACGGCACCATCCGAAAGAATTGCTTGATTGAACCAGGTGCCAAAAACTTTAGCAGGCGGTAGCATCCGCGGGCGCGTATAGACCAGTCGCTCATTATCAAAGAGATTAAATTCAGGTAGAATGTCGGTCAGCGCAATATTTGCCTCAAAAAAAGAACGAATGGTTCCAATATCTGTCCAATAACCGTCGAATGCAAAGCTCGCCACGTTCATATTGGATTCAATTGCGGTGGGAATGAATTCTTTACCAAAATCTACCGCTTCCGGATAGTCTTCAAACAATTTATTCAGTACGTCTTTATTAAACATGTAAATCCCCATCGAAGCCAAATATACACGCCCTTGTTTTTCGAGTTGAGGGGGTACCGGCGAGGACCATTCCGACAAAATATCTCGCTTGGGTTTTTCATAAAAACTCACAATGCGCTGATCTTCATTGACTTTCATAATGCCAAAACCCGGAGCATCACGTGCCGTAACGGGAATGGTCGCAATGGTAATATCCGCTTTGCGTGCCACATGGTACTCCGCCAGTTCCTCAAAATCCATTTGATACAACTGATCGCCGGATAGTATCAAAATATAATCAAAATCATGATTGGCTAAATGATGCATGCTCTGGCGCACGGCATCGGCGGTGCCCTGAAACCACTTATCACTGTTGGGCGTCTGCTCGGCTGCCAGAATATCTACAAAGCCCCGGCTGAACATATCAAAATGATACGTATTCTTGATGTGCTGATTGAGTGAAGCGGAATTATATTGCGTAATCACAAACATCCGCTTTAACCCGGAATTCAGGCAGTTGGAAATCGGTATGTCAATCAGACGGTACTTGCCTCCAATCGGTACAGCAGGTTTGGAACGTTGATACGTCAGTGGGTACAGACGGGTACCGGCACCGCCACCCAGGATCAAACTTATCATTTTTATTGCCATAGCATAGCTCGTATTCGCCAAACGGGGTTGGCTGGTTTTTTAAATTGGTACTTATATTGGTTATAGCTTAACTTACATTACCTTTATTTCAATCGGGTATTCTAACAAGGCTTCCTGAGTGCTGAATGGACGAACTGTATGCATCCACCAGACTTACATCATTTCGCGGTAAATGCGAATGTAATCACCCGCCGAGCGTTCCCAGGAAAAATCCACCTGCATGATGTTGTAACGAATGCGCTCCAGCAATTCCCGGTGGTTATAATACAATTCTGCTGCCCGATAAATTGCTAAAAAGCCATCTTCCATGCTAAAATTGCTGAATTGAATGCCCCGACCGCTGCCATCCGGCTCACCAATGTCGGGCACGGTATCAATCAAGCCACCTATTTTACGCACAATGGGGATTGTACCGTAACGCATGGCGTACATTTGATTCAAACCGCAGGGTTCTACGCGCGAGGGCATGATCAGGAAGTCCGAACCGGCATACAACTGATGCGCCAAGCCTTCATTGTATTCCAGTGAAGCATTGAAACGTCCGCGGAAGCGTTGAATCATCTGCCGGAAACGATCCATCATCCACTGCTCGCCGGTGCCCAGCACCAGAAAGTTTATCCGCATGTTGCTCTCCAGCACTTTTGTAATCAGATCGGGTAATAAATCTGCCCCCTTCTCCATCACCAGTCTGCCGATGAAAGTAATAATAGGCAAATCCGCTTCTACCTGAAAACGTTGCAGGAGTGCGTCTTTATTGATCTTTTTAAAACTAGCCACATCGCCATTCAATCGATACGCCAGGCTGGCATCGGTGTAAGGATTCCACACCTGCGCATCAATACCGTTGAGAATGCCACTGCTCTTGAGGCGCTCGTGCTGGAAAAGCCATTCCATACCGTTGGAATCGTAGCGCAACTCATTCAAATAGCTGGGCGAAACGGTCGTCACGCGCCATGCGCTCTTAATGCCTGCTGCCAGCGGATTGATGGTGTCTGCCCAATCGAGCAAACCGCGTCCTTCCGGAAAAAAGAAGGGCAATAAATACATCTTGGACCAGCTGTAATTGCCGTGATAACTGCCATTGTGAATGGTAAATACGGTAGGGGTACTGGCAAGCGCCTGGTACTCCGGACAGACTTTTACCATCCAGGGAATCAAGCCGGTATGATGATCGTGACAATGCAAAATTGCCGGTCGCCCCGGTGAACCGATAATCCACTGGAGTACCGCCTGCTGAAAACAGAGCGAACGTTCTACCTCATCGCCATAACCCCAGCCACCGGGATCAGCGTAGATGCCCGGACGATCAAATTTGCCCGGAATATCCACTACGAAAAACGGAAACCCCAGCGAATTGTGCATCTCCTGCTCTACCGTGTATTGAATATAGGTATTGTGCAGGCGCACCGCGCCGCGAAAAATCGGCATAAACTGGTGTTCGTTGATCCAGCGCAGACGATATTTGGGTATGACGACCCCGGCGGAGACGCCAGCGGCATTGAGGTATTTGGGCAAAGCTCCTACTACGTCGCCTAAGCCACCTGCTTTAGCTGCCGGATAACATTCAGCACTTATATGTAAAACGTCCATTCAGGAGGGTGCAGTTTTTGTTCGTTTAAAGGTATTGTTTTTTATGGAAATATGTTACTCTGCGCTTTGTAAAATGTATGCAAAATGTAAATAACGCCGCTAAAAAGCATTTTAGGAAAGGTCTTTGTGCCAATTTAGGGTATGTCGCTTACAAGTCCAGAATGGCAACTGCAAATTGGCACCCGCACTACCGTTATACCCTGCTAAATTATTGTAAATGCCATTGTTTAAGTAAAAAATGCCGTATTTAAAACGAAATATGCAGTTTGTAAAACAGAATATGCCATTGTTTAAGTGAATAATGCCCTATTTTAAACGGAATATGTTATTTACCAAACAGAAAACGCTATTGTCAAATAGGAATCCTCATATTTAAAACGGAAAACGTCCTATTTAAAACGAAATATGCAGTTTGTAAAACGGAACATGCCATTGTTTAAGTGAACAACGTCCTATTTAAAACGGAATATGCCATTTACCAAACAGAAAACGCCATTGTAAAACAGGAATCCCCATATTTAAAACAGAAAACGGCGTGTTTAAAATGAAATCCCCGCATTTCAAGTAAAAAATAGCATCTATCAAACAAAATTCCCCTATTTTAAAACAAAATATGCCCTTTAAAAAAGAATAGCCGGCAAATTTAAAATTTAAATAGCCTGATTGCTCTTACAAATTGACAGTTTTCAGGTTATAAACAGCTATTTTAAAATGCAACTTGCCAAATATAACCTTCAACACGCCTGTCGCTTGATTTTTATAAAATGACGGATTTTTACAAGCCTTGTCTTGCCAGAGCCTGTAAACTTGCATTAAAATTTAAATGACACCGACCATGAAAAATGTGATGTATTTAATGTTGATGCTTCCAAATTTAATATTCATGACGCAAGCTATGGCGCAAATGCCGCCTTCCAAAAGCAAAGAAGTGGCAGCTAAAATAGCCATGATCCCTATCAAAGCGGGCGAATGGACGGGTAAAGCGTACATACAGGCAGGCAAGGAAAAAATAGAAGTAAATCAATGGGAAAAAATTACGTATCTGCTCGACAGCACGGTCATTTTGATCGAAGGCATTGGTACCAGTGAAGGCGTGATGGGACATCATGCGGTTGCCATTTTGGGGTATGATCCATTTCAGCAAAAATACCTGTTTCGCTCGTTTAAAGATGGATACGTAACGGATGCTGACTGCAAATTGCATGCTGACGGCAAGTTTGAATGGCTGATCAAAAGCCCGCAACGCCTGACTCGTTACACCATCTGGCTGGAAAACAAGCAATGGCATGAAACCGGCGAGTTTTCGTTAGATAGTGGCAAAACCTGGCAGTCCTTTTTTGAAATGAAACTTCAGCAAAGTAAGCCGTAGCCGTATGCTGCAAAGTCATAATTTCCATTTATTTTGACCTATAAGGCTGTTACGGTCTTATAGGTCAAAGTTTTATTTTTAAAAACGCAATGCTGAATGTTCTATGGGCAATAAATGAAACAATAAGGCTCAGGATAAACTTATTGATTATCCGGAGATTGAACTTGCTCGTCCGGCGTCTGCTGATAATTGAACACAAAACCCTTGGTATAATCATTTTGAGCCGTTAAATTATCATCATAATAAGTACGCGCTTCTGCCACGCCTTTCTTTTGAGTAACAATATCATTTGCCAGGTTTAGCAGTAAATAATTGGTGGCTTCGCTATTGCTCCGCGCCGTAAGTGTGCCCTGCCCCAGGTCAACGATGAGCTGCTCACTGAATTGCGCTAATTCATCGGTGCTGGTTGCCGGTACTTTATACTGAATGGTCTGTTCCAAAATGGCACCTCGGTTCATGGCAGCATTGTTATTCAATCGCGTTTCCCGATGCACCACAGTTTTATGCCAGGGAGCATTGTCATACCAGATCATTAGATTGGGCGTATGCTCACTGGGCGCTCCGTAGCGCTGCATGATATTTTCGGCTGCCAGCCGTGGCGTTTCATTCCAGGAGGCAAAGATCGCACGGGCGGATACCGTGTCGGCGGTCACGACAATGGTAGAAAGCGAGGTGTCGGTATAGGTAGTATTATCCTCTTGAGGGTTATCAGCATTATCGGCGTTATTATTACAACTGTATAATATCAACCAGCAGCATGATAGAATGATGCTCCAACGATATAATGTTTTCATGATTTGACAATTTTGGGTTAAAAAAGAGGAATACTTCTTAAACTGGAACGAGTAGATAAAAGGCTTGTTCAGTTTGTGTAAGCTGATTGAATCGTTTTTGAGCTGTACTAAATATTTTAGTAAAAATAAGTAATAAACAGGAGGTAATTTTAATAAAAACGTCCGATAATTATTTAATTATCGGACGTTTAGTAAATACAAAATAGGGTTATACAGGGCTTATTTATTGCCAATTAAGGTGGTATTATAAACGCGAGGCTTGATTTCTGCGCCAAAAGTGGGAGCAAAGCCTTTGGGGGCAAGCTCTTTCACGAGCATTTCGCCTAATATTTTAGCGCCGCTGGCTGGATCCGTAAAATTAAAGGCTATCTGTGCGTTAAAAGGTTCATTTACAAAGCTGGCGTTGACTTTCATATTGACCATCCCGCCTTTCAGAACGTCGAGCTTGCCGGCAAATTCCGCTGATTTGACATCTACCACGCCGCCCAAGCCTTTATCCACAATCCACTTGGCAGCTTTCATCGTACCGTTGGAGGCTTCTTCAAATCCTTTGACAATTTCACCGCTGGCGCGTACCACCTCCGCCGCAATATTGCGTTTGCTCCAGTCCACCGCGTCGCGTAGCCCGCTCAGGGTTTCCTGGTAGCCTTGCAGTACGCCTTTGGCAATCTCGTAAGCCGCTTTTTTGGTGCCATATTCGCCACAAGCAATGGGATTACCTTTTTCACAATCATCTTTGGCGTCTTCGGCTTCGCGGTTGAGTTTTTCTACTTCTTGTATTTTATCATCCACTTTCTTTTTATGATTATTAAAAGCATCCACATCGGCTTGCGTTTCGCGCAGGTATTTTTCGGCTTCGGCAATGTCTTCTTTGGCTTTGCGATAGCGGTTTTGCATGTCTTTGGTAGCGGCGTCAATGGCATTAGCCGCGCCATTATTCAAATATTCGGTAAAATCATTTTGCATCGCCGCGCGAATGGCAAAACCCTTTACATCATTAAAATTGCCGCCTTTGCCGTCCAGTTCTGCGTAGAATTTATCAAAGATTTTGCCTTTATTATAAAAATAAACCCCGTCTTTATTCACCTCTACTTTGGTTTGGTTGGACATGCCGAGCAAGCCGACTTTGCCATCAATGAGTAAAAACGGATTTTGTAATTGCGTAAAATTATTATAGGTCATGTCAATCGCCATGCGCGCCGAGTCTGCGGCATGATTACCCGTTAATTCAAAAATGGTCAGATTGCCTTCTTTAATAATAAATGGGGAGACCGCTGCAACCCCCGAATAACCAGCGTCAAAACTGGCGTTTACATCCATACGTGCGCCCAACCCAACGAGATTGACCTTGCCTGCCACGCGTAAACCCTGGGTGTAAGTGCGTCCTGCCATTTCGGTCGTTTTACGAATGATGGTCAACTCGGCATCTTTGACGCCAAAATCGCGCAGTTGAGCAGGTAATTTGTTCAACTCCTTTTTTACCGTGCCGCTTAGAAAGGCATCAATAAACTGCTGCATGCCTATTTGATTCATTTTCAAGGATATCAGGCTGTTCAACGGGTTGCCGGTATCGAGCATACCCGCGCCGGAACCCTGGAAAGGACCTACTTTTAAAGCCCCGCTCACCCCTAGTTTAGGTCGGGGGATGGGCGAAAGAATATCCGCGCCTACATCAAGCCCCAGATCGGCTATTGCCACACCCTTGACGCCAAATGGCTCGTTCCACACGCTTCCTTGCTCCATGTAAATGACTAATCCAAAAGTGCCGGGGGCTGCTACTTCGCCCTTGCCGGTAAAATTGAGCCAATTGCCATCTAATTTAGCGCCAATGCTTAGCCCGGCGGCAAAGGATACATCCACTGGATTTAATTCTAAAAATGATTCGTTGATTTTAAAATCATTACCAAGTTGTAAGCCATTGAATTGCATGACTGCCTGTAAGGTTGGCGTCGCGGTGAGGGAAGGCGGCAGATTGGTGCGCATGGTCACCCGACCTTTATTAGTCATACCGGGCAGGTTATCAGGAATATCAAAGCCACCTAACAAAGTTAAACCCGGCTTTACCGTTTGTGTACCAAGCTGTAAATCAATGAGTAAGTCGAGTTCCTGGTCAATTTTTTCCGTCGTAGCGGAATAAATAATTGCGATGCCGTCAAGTCCAATTTTATCAATGGGCTGCAAGACATTGCTGATGCGTGCCAGGCGGTTATTGGTATTAGGAGCAAAGCCCAATAGGAAATCAGCAGGTTGTCCGCTTGGTTTGGCAAAATAAGCCTCGACTTTCCACAAATCCACGTCACCTTTGAAGCGCAAAGAGCGATCGCTGTTGAGCGCCAGGCTGGCTTGTTGTATTTTGAAGTTTTCCATAGTGCCGGGCAAGGGCGGCATGGTAATATTAAGGTAAGATGCAATATTACGTACCAAATCGGCTACTTTTAACTCATTTAAAACCCCCACAAAACGCCACTCCCGCTGCGAGTTAGCCGCCGCCGCAAGGGTAAAATTTAAAGTACCTAATTGAAAAGTACCCGCTAATTCAGCGCTGGCGCTGGTAACCGGCGTTGTGCCGCCGCTGCGGTTCAATTTGAAGGTCAGGGTCGGCTGTTCTATTTTAAAACCATTATATTCTATTAAAGCATTACGGGAAGGCACCCGTAGGGTAGCTGCCAGTACCAACCGATTGTTTTCTTTTGGATAAAACTGCATCTGAACTTCGGTTAAATCCAATTTATCGCGTAAAAATGCTGGAAACCAGTCACTTAGCGTTTGTCCGCTCAGGCGGATCTGCCTGGCAGTACCCCCGGGAAAACTGGTGGTTATTTCGGTAAGATTATTCCCGAAAACCGCATGAACATTGACGTTGCGCACGCCAAACACGTAAGCAACGCCGGAGACTTCCACGCCTTTTTGCTCGTTATTTACAACTTCAAAATTGGCATCTTGTATGTCAATCTGATCGCCTACGGAGCCCAGCAAGGTACGGAGTTGATTGAGGGCATTGCTTTTTTGTTGCGCAGGTAAAGTCCAGGTCGTGCGTTCGGTGTAGTTGGTCCACAACAGGGTGAACAGGGAAAATGTAATAGCGAATGAATAATAGGAACGGGGAACCATCATAATAGTATTTTAGGATGAAAATATGATATAAAAGATGTAAAATATGATACACGAAAATGAAAGCGCATCATTATTGGATGTGCCATCGCTTTCAAATTTGAAATCGTATTGTTAATCAGTAAGTTGTGTAAGAATGTTGGTGTGTGTTGTAAAATAAATAGATAATTGCTTAAAGGGTAGAAATCTTGTATGATAAGCTAATAATATACAACATAAACGACGTGGAAGGGCGGAAAAATTGTTTGTGTATTGCCAACTTATTCGTTTTTAGGAAAATTTTAATAAGTTTCGCGATTTTTGAGCGCATTTTAACAAATATAAAACAATGTTTCGATATTATACCAAATTTGAAATGAGAAGACGTAAATGTGAAAGTGCCAAATGATTGAAAATCAAACAGCTAAACAATAATCAATGCGTCATTATCAATAAAATTAAATGTGCCACCCGATGCAAGTGTGGCACATTTCGATGAAAGGAAATTTTTAGCGTTCCCGCGTAATTTTCAAGCCGCCCGATGCAAAAAATCCGCCTTTTTCCGAGCGCTTGCGGAAAACCCGGCGGGCTTGGTCTTTACCCAGCTCAGCTTCGTATTTTTTCCAGCTCGAAAAACCATTTTCTACGGCTATTAATTCTTTTAATGCGGCATGATATTCATCGGGATTATTATAGCGCAAGGATTCGCCAACTTCCAGCGCTGCTACTTCACGGTGCAAAGCACTGGCCACATTGGCATCTTTCTCCTTCGCTGCTACAAATTTCAAATCAGCTTCCGTATTGGCGGCTTCTTTCTCTGCCCAACGGTTCTTCGCAAAAGCATAATTCCGGCGCACGGTCTCATCCGAAGCATCGCCCTCCATCGCCGGAGTCGCCGTTTTTGGGGCATAAGTCTTCGAATACTCAATTTTAGCACCCGCTACCATCGACATTACATCTTTATCATATTTTCGCAGATCATATTGATCATAAATACGTAATAAATCGCCGATATTATATCCGCCATTATGATCGAGTTGTAATCCTTCAAACCATTTTTCGGAATTGGACGTATATTTAAAATATTGCAAGTCAGCTTTCGGCGCGTCGGCTTTGGTGCTGCGCAGTAAATGAATAATCTTGCGTAAGTTGCTCTCATTCAATTGCTTACCTTTTTCTGCGCCCATGATTAGTAGCGTGAGCGATGCGCCTGCGGGCACCCCATTGCGCTTGTCAATAGCGGCAGTCACGGCTACATCCGCTAGTTGAGTCACTGCCCGCTGCAATTGACTGGCACTTATTTTACTATTTTTTTTGCTGGTCGAGGGCGTTACCACTGCCAATTGGCGTTCATTATCGCGGCTTTTGCGACCGCTTACTTCATTCGGACGCTCCAACGGGCGCTCGGCGGCGGCATCATAATCATATACGCCTGCCTCAGCAATAGGTGCTTGTTCGGTCGTGATCTCATTGCCAAGATTCAAAGGTTGCTCACTTTTACCGTACCAGGCAAAAAATAAATAACCGGCACCCAGGAATCCTACGATTGTGATAATGTCTTTCATAAATAATGATGTTTAATGTGGTTATGAATATAATTTTATTATAAAATTTCCGAAAAGTAATAATCGAAGTGTAGGGCTAGATAGCAATTGGGATTTGCAATGGGAAATATTTTTGAATAAGCCAGCGGTCTTGTAAAATTAATTTATTCCCATAATCAATTGATAATCAAAACGCCAGAGTTCGTATGTTTCTATAATGTATGTTAATTTCTGCGCGTATTTTTTACTCGTCGCATAACCGCTTTTTTTCAAACCAATACACCAGGCGGCATAATACGGCACTCGATCGGTATTAAACCAGGAGCCTTCTACCTGACATTGTTGCCCGATTTTGCTGCTGTACTGGGCAATCATCCAATTATAACGGCGTTCTTGTAATAATAAAGAATGATGTCTATAACTTTGGTTTACAGTTTCATACACTTGAAAACGATCCCACACATTATCATCGGCGATTTGCAGGCAATCATAAGCCAGTGAATGATGGTAAAAATCATTATCATCAATGTGACCATCGGCTTTAAAATTAGGCTTGCGATAGCATTTGATTCCAAAATGATTGCGGGCAGCTCGCGCAATGTAACTATCTCCGGCGCGGGTTTCCAGAATACCTTGTGCCAGCGTAACACTAGCAGGAATGCGGCTTTGCGCCATTTCAGACAGGGCTAGGGGGGCATATTGTTCAATGTAATCGAGGAAAAGCTGACGGCGTTCGACTTGTTTTGCGCCTAATTCTTGCTTTAATTTTGCTTCCAGATCGGCTCTTTTCCAGGTCCAGGCAGCATTTTTATTATCATAAAAAGCCGAGTTATTTACTATATTATTACTTTTATTTAAAAAACGATTGACCCCGCGTAAAAAGGCGTCGGAGCTAAGATCAACTTCGGTTTGGTATTTATTGGTCAGTTCCCGAATGATCGGCAGGTCAAAATAAGGCGAAATATCGGGCAGATTACCATAGGTAAAAAGGTAGGCGCCGGGCAGAAAAAAGGCTAACCCATACAATAAGCCTTTCGCAAAATGTTTCATGGAATTGTAAATTAATGCCTCTCTTTTTAATCATTCTAAATGCCGACATTATACTTTTAAAATTCGTATAATGTCTCCCTTTTGGTCGTCTTATTGTCTAGTTTTCAAGGGGTAAGATACAGTTTTTCTCTTTTAGTGAAGGTACTCGATAAAAGATATTATTTGAAAAAAGCACCGCTGCAATCTCGGTTTTTGTATTAAAGCAAAATAGTATATTATATGAATTATGTAAAATTGGCAATGGTAAAGGTCTGTTGTTACTGATTATCCGCTATTGGTAAATAGTAAATGGTAAATAATCAATGATGAATGGATAATGCTTAACTTTCTTTTTCAAAATAGATCTTATAATATTTTCTACCATCTGTTTCTACCCCTTGCTCAATAAGTTGGCGGTCGCCATGAATGTAAATATGAAAATTTTGATCCAATTTTAATACACTCTTGAAGATACGCGATTGCTGCTTCACGGCTTGGGGCGAAATTTCAAACTGATCGTCAAAATCAATGCGGTGCTCCTCGCGGTAGGCTTCGTCAAAACTGCGAAACGCCTCAATTACTTCTTCATCTTGCAACACCGTCGCCTCAAATTCATTTTTATCAAATGTATCATGTTCTTTAAAATAATTCACCGAGCGATTTAATAAATCAATCTGATCCGTTTTTTTCACCGGAAAATCTTCCGCCATCTGTTTTGTTACATAATTTTTAGTAATATTCATAAATTGCTTCGTGTAATGATACGAATCATTAGCGGTTTGTAAATTCAAAAAACGCTCTTTCCAATACTGCGCTTCCCCGGATTTATTGGCTTTGTCCACAATACAGACGCGAAAACCCACCTCCCGGTCGGTATTAAATATTAAGCAACCTTTATCTAATTTATCAATATTAATACCCTCATCATGTTGGAGTGAAAAACTCGTTTCCGCCTGATTTAATTTTAAAAACGGCTGCTTATTTTCCACCTTAAAAATGCCAAGCGCATCCACTACTTCGTCTTCCAGCACCAGTTCCGTGAAATACGCCACCAGCAAATCGCCCGATTTAATCTGGGGATGCTCCGATTTTTCGTACAAATGCTTTGCCAACTCCGCCGCAATACGCTGCAAAGCAGTCGGATTATCAAATACTTGTGAAGCCGCCTGAAAAACCGGATTCAAAGTAAAATCTTCGGCATCGGTCAGATTGAAAAATTCCTTGGGATCCGCGAAAGGCTGCAAAAAAAAGCGAAACAACAACTCACGCAACTCCGCGTCCGAGAGGTCCATCAGCGTTTCCGACAAGCGCAATTCCTCGCCATTGGTCTTATTGCCCACGCGATGCACAGACAACTGGTCCAGTTCACAATTTGAAAAATCCAGCATAATTTGTTCCATTAATTTGCAACAAAGGTAAGCAGCCGAAACGATGCTTTGCTAATAAGCAGCCAACTTATTGGGGGTAAAATTTTATTAATTTTCGATGTAAAAATTAAAAATATTAGAGATGTATAATAATCACGGATTCCGTTGTTTACGTCGAAAAGTGGACGGCGACATTTTCATGACCCGTTGAAACTGACGATTGAAATAAGACAGACTCGTAAAGCCTGCTTCAAAACAAACCTCCGTTATATTTTTCTCAGGGTTATTTAAAAATTCCTTACAAGCATACGCAATTCTGATTTCATTTAGCCAATTGGTAAATGTTTTTAAGGTGCGCGCTTTAAAATAGCGACAAAATGCCGTTTCACTCATGTTGGCGACGGCGGCTACTTCGGCAATACGAATAGGTTCGGCAAAATTATGATATACATATTCATTTACCCGGCGCATCCGGTCTTCATCGGCGCTGTGATCAAAATGGTAACCGGCTGGTGTAAGGTATTCATAATCACTGCACCATGCCAATTCATTCAGCACTTTTAAAAAAGTTAAAACCCGCATCAAATCAGATAAATTTGGCATATTATATAAATCGGCGTGAATATCAGGTAAAGATTCGATTCGAAAACGTAAACCCCGTTTGGCACGGATTAATAAATTGCCAATAGCGGCAAATTCCGTTTTTTTAAAAAAAGCCTCGCCTAAAAATTCTTCTATAAACTGCACAATCAAACCCGAAGGCAATAATTCCGGCTGTTGATTTTTAAAAGATAAGTTTTCTTGCAATACATGCGGCAAATTTGCACCCAATAACACGACATCGCCGGGTCGGAACTCCTGAAAACCATTACCAATCACGCCATCACAAATGCCTTCTTCAAAAAAAATAAACTCCACCTCCGGGTGATAATGCCAATATGTCTTCAACCCAAACGGCTCGTACTTGAGCACCATCGAGCGGTTGCCCTGCGGATGAATGGCGCGAAACGTCGGCTCGAATGGCTTAGGTGTGGGCGTATTTTGCATAAATAATTTTTCTAAGTCCCGTTTAACTATGCTAAAATAGTGCAAATAATTGCAAAAACCGTTAAAAATTTTGCATTTTAAAAATGCGATTTTTGTAAATGCGATCTGGAAGGCTTTGTTACCTGGCGTCCCGGATTCATTAATGACTAAATATCAGCACTTTGCAATTAGGCATCAGTACTTACACGTTTCCCTGGGCTTTTGGCGTACCCGGATTTTCACCGGAAAAACCCATGACACTCTTTGATTTATTACAAAAAGCGCGGCAATATGATATAAATATTATACAAATCGGTGATAATGTACCTTTACATGTGCTATCCGCCGACGAATGTTTAGCGTTTTTTTCCGCCGCCAAGAGTATGGGTATTCGCCTGGAAATCGGTACGCGCCGCCTCACACCGGACAACATCGAAAGGTACTTGCGCCTGGCGCAGTGTGCCGGTTCGCGCTTCCTGCGCGTGGTGATTGATGACGCTGATTATCATCCACTTACGGAGGATGTAATAAAAATATTAAATAAGGTTTTACCCATAGCAAAAGAATTGAATGTTATTATAGCCATTGAAAATCATGATCGTTTTCCAGCTTTGACTCTGAAAAATATTATACGAGCGACCGACGAACATTATGTCGGGATTTGCCTGGATACCGCGAATTCATTGGGCGCTGACGAGGGTATCAAAGAAATCGTCTCCGTTTTAAAAGATTACACGATTAATTTACACATTAAAGATTATCAAATCAGCCGTTTGCCACATAAAATGGGCTTTCTGGTAGAAGGGCGACCTGCCGGAGCGGGCATGTTGGATATAAAATGGCTCGTTGAAACATTACATACAAATCCAAGATGTGAAACGGCAACCCTGGAAATCTGGTCGAGTCCCTTGGAAACGCTGGAAAAAACCTTACAACAAGAACAGGAATGGGCGGAACAGAGTATAAATTATTTAAAAAGTGTAATGATCTAAATAAAATATAATTTTCAGTATAAAAAATATAAAAAATGACTACCATAGCATTAGTCGGTGCCGGTGGCAAAATGGGCTGTCGCCTCACCGATAATTTTTTGCAACATCCGGAATACGATGTTAAATACATGGAAATTAGTGAAAATGGTATTCAGAATTTATTGCAACGCGGTGTGGCGATCAGCAATCCTGATCTGGAAATACCGAATGTGGATGTTGTAATATTAGCAGTTCCTGATGTAACAATCGGTGCTATTTCGCAAGATTTGATACCGCGGATGAAAAGCGGCGCGCTGGTAATGACATTGGATCCGGCGGCACCGCTCGATGGTGTCATAGCGCACCGCGACGATCTGGGCTACGTCATCGCGCACCCTTGCCACCCTTCGATTTTTAATTGGGAGCCGACCGAGCAAGCATTCCGGGATTTTTACGGCGGCATTAGCGCCAAGCAATCCATCGTGGTCGCTTTGATGCACGGCACGGAAGAACATTATATGCTGGGTGAAAAAATATCACAAGACATGTACGGACCGATTAAAGATACGCACCGCATTACATTAGAACAAATGGCAATATTAGAACCGGCAATGGTGGAAACCTTGGCGCAAACCTGCATGGAAATTGTAAAAGAAGGGTATGATAAAATTGTAGAAAAAGGGGTGCCGGAGGCAGCAGCGCGGGACTTCGTATTAGGACATTTACGTATTCAGATTGCGGTGTTATTCAAAGAAGTAAATGGCACTTTTTCGGATGCGGCATATAAAATCAGCAAACGCGCCAAACCGATTTTATTTAAAGAAAACTGGCAGCAAATTTTTGAAATGGACGATATTCGCCAACAAGTGCGGGACATCACGAATAAATAATGAATGAATTAATAAATGAATAATGAATGAATTTGACACATGGCTCTCCCCTTGGGGGAGTTGGAGGGGCTACTGTGTCAATATTTATAATAAAACTAAATGGTAATGTATAAAATAACACTCACCCTTATTTTAATCAGCTTTACATTTTTGCTAAATGCGCAAACCAAAACTTTGCCGCGCCTGCAAGTGTCTGATAATAAGCGCTTTATCGTGACCGCCGACGGCAAGCCCTTTTTCTGGATGGCGGATACGGCGTGGGAATTATTTCATCGTTGTGATAAAGAAGAAGCGGATCGTTATTTACAAAAACGTGCCGAACAGGGTTTTAATGTGATTCAAGCCGTCGCTTTGGCGGAATTGGATGGGCTGGACACGCCTAATTCCAATGGAGATAAGCCCTTGATTGACAACGATCCGACTCGTCCAAATGAAAAATATTTTCAGCATGTGGATTATATTATAAATCGGGCAGCACAACTAAATATTTACATCGCTTTATTACCCACCTGGGGCGACAAATTATTTAAACATAACTGGGGCAAGGGTCCGGAGGTTTTCAATCCGCAAAATGCCCGCATATTTGGTAAATGGCTTGCCAATCGCTATAAAGAAAAAACGAATATTATATGGGTACTCGGTGGCGACCGCAATCCGCGCGAAGGCTCGCAGGATGTAGAAGTTTGGCGGCAAATGGCGGAAGGTATCGCCGAGGGTGTAGGCGGACATGATATGGCTTTTATGACTTTTCATCCGCAGCCTGCCGAGCCGGGCGGCTCTTCCAATTGGTTTCACCAGGACAATTGGCTGGATTTGAATATGCATCAAACCGGACATTGCCCGAATCAGCCGACGTATAAAAAAATCGGACATGATTATAATTTGCAGCCGACTAAACCAACGCTTGATGGTGAACCATTATATGAAGATCACCCTAACTGCTTCAATGCCAAAGAATTAGGGCATAGTGTGCCGGAAGATATCCGGCGTATCATGTATTGGGATGTTTTTGCCGGCGCTTGTGGACAAACGTATGGCTGCCATGATGTATGGCAAATGTATAAAATTGGGCGGGATCCGATTAATGCGCCGCTGCGTCCCTGGGAAAAAGCCCTCGATCTGCCGATGGCAAATCAGGTGAAACACTTGAAAAACCTGATGTTGTCGCGTCCTTACCTCACGCGCATTCCCGATCAATCTTTAGTAACGACGAAGCAAAATGATGACGAAAATTATGTAATAGCGACCCGCGATTCTAAAGGAACGTACGCATTTATTTACTTCCCAACGGGTAAATCAATAGAATTAAATTTAACCAAACTAAATGGTACGAAATTAAAAGCCACCTGGTATGATCCGCGTACCGGCGTTTATTTAAATGAGAAAAATATTTCAAAATCAGATAGTTATAAGCCAATACCGCCTTCTTCCGGCAAGGGACAGGATTGGGTGCTGGTAATAGATGCCGGGAATAATGCTAAAGTAACTAAATAAATTTATTAATGCATAGACACATAGGTAGCTTAGGAAACCGCAGAACTATGTGTCTATGTGTTTGAATACGTAACGTATGACATCCACCAACCTAAAACTCCGCCTGTCCAATATTTCCAAGCGTTTTGGCAAAGTCATCGCCTTGCAGGACGTATCCCTGGAAGTACAAAAAGGTGAAGTGCACGCGTTGTGTGGCGAAAACGGTGCCGGTAAAAGCACTTTGATGAATATCATAGCGGGTAATTTACAACCTGATACCGGAGAAATATTATTGGAAGTAAATGGAAATTTTACAACGCATATCATAAAAAATCCTGCCGAGGCACAGGTAAAGGGCATTGGGATTGTTCATCAGGAGTTAAGTTTAGTAAATGATTTAACGGTTGCAGAAAATATTTTTGCGAATCGGTTGCCGGTCAACAAATTTGGATGGGTAAATGAAAAACAATTATTTACTCAAACACAAGCGTTATTACAAATATTAAAAATTACAAGTATTTCACCCAATACGCCGGTTCGCCAACTCTCTGCTGCGCAAAAGCAAATGGTTGAAATCGCAAAAGCCTTGTCTTTGCAGCCTTCTTTGTTGATTTTGGATGAGCCAACCGCTTCGCTGACCGACCACGAAACCGAAATTTTATTTACCATTATTCAGCAGTTAAAAAGCCAGGGTGTTACCATTATTTACATTTCGCACCGCCTGGCGGAAATCTTTCGTATCGCAGATCGGATCACGGTATTAAAAGATGGGCAGTTTCAAAAAACATTATATGCGGCACAAACTAATTCCGACGAATTAATTCAGTTAATGGTGGGTCGCGATATTAAACAAGCTGATTATCAGGCAGCTATTCAAGCCGAAATTTTATTACAAGTAAAGAACCTCTCTAACAAAAAGATTAAAAACATTACATTTCAAGTAAATAAAGGTGAAATTGTTGCGCTGACGGGTTTGGTTGGTTCCGGGCGTACGGAGATCGCGCGAGCAATTTTTGGCGCGGATCGGGTTGAAAATGGACAAATTATATTAGATAATGTAAATATTACACCCCGTCATCCCGCAGAGGCAATTCGATACGGCATTGCTTATTTAACCGAAGATCGTAAAGAAAATGGGCTTTTTCTGGACATGGATATAATGGAAAATGTAATATCGGCTGCTCCGGAGAAAGCTTATATGAAAACAGGTTTTCAAGTGAATAAAGCAGCACAAATTGCTGAAGATTATAAAGCGCAATTGAATATTATAACGCCTTCCGTTCGACAAAAAGTGCGAAATTTAAGCGGCGGAAACCAACAGAAAGTGGTGATTGCCAAGTGGTTATTGACCGATCCAAAATTATTAATTGCCGACGAACCCACACACGGCGTAGATGTAGGCGCTAAATTTGAAATTTATAAACTGCTGCGGCAAATGGCGCAACAAGGCACCGGAATATTACTCATTTCCTCCGAATTACCGGAAGTATTACATTTAGCGGACCGGATTATTATTAGAGTTGCGTCCATGTAAATAGTTGAAAATCAAAGTTGATTAAATTTGGGGTTAAAAAAGGAGCATGAGCCTAAATTATAAAGCTATAAAAGAGGATCGACAA
>JBKBWT010000020.1:0-27420 GCA_046314415.1 Saprospiraceae bacterium | reverse complement strand
AGCCGGCACTGCCCTTTGCTGCCCGACGGACACGAGATTGTGAGCGACTATAAAAATTCAGGCAAAGCCTTTGAATTAAAGGTTTCCAGTGATAGAAGCGGGATATTCCTACAGCCCAAAGATGCGTATAGGGGCGATGTACATTTGAAGGTGAAAATACGTCTGGATCGTGACAAAATCCGCAATTTCAATGACTTTGCCGGTACTATTGAGGCGCTAGGCGTGGAAATGGTGTATATCCCAGCCGGGGCATTTTACATTGGCGAACCCGATAGTACAACCGCCCGGCGCTTTGCGGCTTTTTTCAAACCGGATGCCAATGGCAAGCACAGCGGAGTGGTGCACATAAACTCCGAAAAAGCGTTGGAAGTGGGCAAAGACTTTGATTATCAGGTCGAAACGCCCGAATACCAGGGGGATCGGCAGGGGGTGCTAGCGGATTCTTTTCCGAAAGGCTTTCGTGCTTTTTACACTATGAAGTACGAATTACTACAAGGGCAGTATGCTACTTTTTTAAATTTGCTGAGCAATGAACAAGTGCAGCACCGCGCCAATTTCGGCGGGCGAAATTACTATCAGCGACGCGGCACGATTCGTTTTGACGGTACGCGTTATCTAGCCGAACAGCCGCAGCGCCCCTGCAATTTCCTGAGTTGGGACGACGCCATGGCTTACGCCGATTGGGCAGGCTTGCGCCCCATGACCGAACTCGAATTTACCAAAGCAGCGCGGGGACCGGCTGTGCCCGTCGCCAATGGCTTTCCCTGGGGCACCAATACAAAAGATAAACTAGCCTGCCATATCAACGAAGCTGGGGACCCGATCTGGGGTGGCAATATAAAGGAAGCCGATTTGAATGATAAAAACCTGGAAGTACTGGGCGCTTCTTATTATTGGGTGATGGACCTCGCAGGAGGCGTCTGGGAGCGGGTAATAACCGTCGGCGACGCTAAAGGAAGAGCTTTCAAAGGTACCCATGGCGACGGCGGCATTGGGGGCTACGGTTTTGCAAATGTACCCGACTGGCCCAAGGGGGTGAATGAAGAGGGCGGCTTTGGCTTTCGCGGGGGTGGATTTTATGTATATGGGCGCCCTTACAGCGAATTCAATCCCTACAGTCCGGTTTCCTATCGGCGCTTTGCTGCCTGGTCGGGTGGCAATCGTTCGGAGGCATACGGCAGTCGTTTTGTGCGAACCGCCGAGTAGGGTAGTTGCAAAGGAGATCATACCGGGAAATAGTTATTGCGAATAGCCTCCAAAACCTTTGGGATAGGCTACAAAATTGTCAGACATGCCTGCACCTTCTTTCGATACCTGGACAAGCTTGTTCTTGCTGGCAGCCGTACAAGGCTTATTTGTCAGCACGGTGTTCGCCTGGAAACTCCGGCAAACGCGCTCGCCTTTTCATTGGCTGATTGCAGTGGCGGTGTTGTTTTCGCTGACTTTATTGGCGTATGTCCTGTACTGGACGGGCTACCAACGCTATTTCCCGTATCTTTTGGGCATTATCGAACCGTTTCCCTTCCTGTTTGGACCGTTTTTTTACTTTTATTTCCGGCAGGTTTTTACCCAGCAAGCATTCCAACGGCAGGATTGGTTACACCTCTTGCCATTTTTACTCTACTTTGCTGCCCGTTTACCGATGTACTTCCTATTTGCAACGCAAAAAATGCCTTCCGAATCGCTCTACCTGCTCATCTGGGTAAAAATGATGCCGATTGTACCGTGGTTGAAGGTAGGACATATGGTCGTCTATGCCCTTCTCATTCACTGGAAGTTTACGGCGTTGAGCCGCAGTACGCCACAAGTAAGGCGCTGGTATGCCTGGCTCAATTTATGCTTTGCCGGATTTATCCTGAGCTATGCTGCGTATTTCTTCCTGGTTCGTATGCCTTTTTTCAATAGCGAATGGGACTACATGGTGTCTTTTAGTATGACCGGCTTCATTTACCTGTTGGCAGGGGTGGGCTATGTGCAACCGCAGGTGTTTGGCTGGACGTGTCAGCCGCCTGATCAGCACAACGCCAAGTATAAAAATTCGGGCTTGACCCCTGCCGCCGCGCAACAGCTACAGGAACGACTCACCGAACTGATGGAACGTGAAAAATATTACCAGGATAGCGAGTTGAGGTTGGAAAAACTGGCGGATTTGCTGGGTACCACGCGCCATCACTTATCGCAAGTCATCAACGACCGGCTGGGGCAATCGTTTTTTGACTATATCAATACGCTGCGCATTGAAGAAGCCAAACGACTCCTGGCAACGACGACCAAAACGCAAATGAATGTGATCGAAATTGCCTATCAGGTGGGCTTCAACAATAAAGTTTCTTTCAATGCGACGTTTAAAAAACTGACCAATCTTACCCCCAGTCAGTACCGCAACCTGCACATTAAGGCTAGTTTGCCAGATCATTCCAACGGACAACGGGCTACGCTGCAATAGCCACCTGTTAAAATGTAGTATAAGCCTGCTGTAATATTCCACGAACCACCGGGAATGTTCTGGGAGGCTATTAGCGTGTTCAATAAGCCTATTTTTGTTTTAAAATACCCACCTAGAACATTCTAACAGGGGGCTGTAACATTCAATTAGGCTGTTTTTGTTTTAAATGCTGCTGCTGTAACATTCTGATAGGGTAGTGTAATATTCTGACCGGGTATTTTTGCGTTCAATTACCCTTTTGGATTGTTCAAGTTAGGGGAGTTGACTGTTTAATTAGGCTATTTTTGTTTTAAAATACCCTTTTATAATCTTCAAGCAGCTACAAGCAATGTTCAGCCGGTTTATTCAGGTATCAAAAAGTACTTTGTGTACAATTGTCGGAGTCATTACAATACCTATTTAAGCGGCTAATTCTAGCAATCAGATTGGTAAATCCTTGTCGGGATTAACTTTACTGTGCGGCATAGCGCGTTTTTTTGGCAAAAACATAAAGCTATGCGACTGACAACCCTTATCCTCATTCACCTGCTACTCTGTGACGTTGTAGAAGCCCAGAATGGCTTTACCAAAGTGACCGATGCAAATAATCCGGCAACCAATTATCAACTGCCTGCACAAGGTGGTATTTTTCAGGGCGTCTGTTGGATTGATGCCGATAATGACAGGGATATAGACCTCTTTGTAGCGCCTAATCGCTTGTTTTTGAATGAAGGCAATGGCAATTTTTCCTTTAAAAATACCGGTTTTGAGTTTGGGGTATTGCAACAACCTGCGGGCGCTACCTGGTCGGACATGGATAATGACGGCGACATTGATTGCGTGCTGGCAGGTACGCCTTCTAAATTGTACCTGAACGATGGTACTGCCAATTTTACGAGTAAAACGCTTACCAATCAAACAATTTCCGGGTGGGGCAACGCTTTTGGTGATGGCAATAATGATGGCTGGGTCGATCTGGTGATTGCGCATGCCATAAATTTTCTTCCCAATCCATCGCCCTCTTTTTATTTTTTGAATGACAAGACCGGAATGCTCAATCCAAGTCCAATTACCTACGACTTTATGAGAGATACCGCGCCGTACACCGTGCCGTATTGGTCGGATTTTGATTTGGATGGCGATCTCGATCTGTTTATAGCTTCGGGTCCTGGCGGTTCACCCGGTCCGGATTTTCATTACCGCAACCTCAAGATAGAAACCGGCAAAGATTCACTGGCGCGCATTGCCAATTTGCCTTTTGCCACCCAACAACAAGATGGACAATGCTATAATTTTATTGACTACGACAATGATGGCGATTTGGATGCCTGTTTGACCAATTGGGGAGGGGCATCGAATCGTTTTTATGAGAATCAGAACGGTAATTACGTTGCCAAAACAACGCCATTTACCACTACAAACATTACTTCCCTGGCAAATTGCTGGGGCGATTTTGACAATGATGGCGATCTGGATGTGATTATTACCAATGCCGGACAGTTTCCGACGGTTTTTTATCGCAATAACGGACAAGGCAATTTTGAGCAAGACAATGCCGCCCTCGCCCTGCAAAACGGTGGCACTTCGGTGGCTGCCTGTGATTATGACAATGATGGTGATCTGGATTTTCACTTGCATGGAAACCTGACCGGGCGTGCGCTTTACCAAAATACCACGCTGGTAGGCAATAACAACTGGGTGAATATCACCTGCGTCGGCACTACATCCAATCGCTCTGCCATTGGAGCCAAGTTGCGGCTAAAAGCAACCATCAACGGACGTGCGGTATGGCAATTGCGGGAAATTTCAGCGCAGAATACCTTTCAGGGACAAAATGATTTGCGCGTACACTTCGGGTTAGGTGATGCGACCCGCATTGATAGTCTTGAGATTTGCTATTTGGGCGGTGCAACCGATGTATTTACCAATCTGGCACCCAATCTGTTTTATCTTGCCACCGAACGGAACAGCATGATTACCTCGGCGCGCGAAATAGCAGCCAATCGCCTGGAAGGATTTAAGGTCTATCCCAATCCGGCTTTAAACTATGTCATTTTGGAGCAGACGCATCCTTTACCAGATCAGAAAGCCATCTGTACCATTTTTGATATCAGCGGTAAAATCATCAATCAACAAACCATAGCCGATTCGGTCGGACAGCAGGTGCGGCTCGATCTCACCCGACTCGCCTCCGCTCATTTTTTAGTAGCCATAAAAGTTGGTGCCAAACAGCAAGTATTCAAGCTCGTGCGCCAATGAGTCGCATGTGCGCAACTCTTGTGCAGTCGGTATTCGCTTTTGAATACCGACTTTTGTGTTTATAAATGTCATGTAGCAAACATTAAGCATAGCGAACTGACTGGTGCTTTTGTAAAGATTCGCTACCTTTACCAGCGGAATGGAGCACAATTGGAGCATACAACGGCAAACAAAAGGGCTGTTTTACGGCTTTGGAGCGGTGGTAGTGTTGAGTATTTTTGCGTTTGTACTCACGCAGGAATACCTCATGCTGGCGGTACCGGCGGTATTGCTGCTGTTTTACTTTACTTTATCCGATTTCCGCAAGATTTTCTTTTTGCTCTTGTGTTTTCTGCCACTCTCCACGGAGGTAACTTTACCGAATGGCTTTAGTACGGATTTGCCCTCGGAGCCTTTGATAGTGGGGCTGATGGGTGTTTTTTTCTTGTACGTGCTTCGTTATCCGACAGCGGTGGCTGCGGCATTTTTCCGGCACCCTATTACCTTATTATTATTGCTACATCTTGGCTGGATGTTGGTAGCAACCGTGCAATCGAGTGAGCTGTTCGTTTCCGTGAAGTTTTTCCTTGCAAAAATCTGGTACGTCGTCACCTTCTACTTTCTGGCAGGGCTTTTATTGAAAGAAGAAAAAGACGTGCGGCAGGCGTTTTGGATTATTTTTATCCCGCTGATATTCACCATTTTGATTGTGCTGGCGCGGCATGCACAGTATGGCTTTTCATTTGAGATGGTGTATAAAGTGCTGAGTCCTTTCTATCGCAATCACGTGACCTATGCTGCCATTATGGCAATCATGGTACCCTGGGTATGGTTTGCGCGGTATTGGTATCCGGCGTGGAGTACGCGTTGGTGGGTGTTGCTGGGCGGCTTACTCTTGCTGTTGGTTGCCGTTCAACTGTCCTATACTCGTGCAGCGTACCTGGCGATCTTTGTGGCAGCCGGCGCTTACGTCATGATACGCTTGCGCTTGACCAAACTAACTTTGGCGGGAGCAGCGGTAGTGGCGTTCATTGGCTTGACTTATCTCGGCACCGATGAGCGTTATTTGGAGCTGGCGCCCAACTACGAGCGCACCATTACGCATACTGATTTTGGCAATCTGATCGAAGCAACGTATCAACTGGAAGACATCTCTACGATGGAGCGCGTCTATCGGTGGGTTGCAGCCTTCCAGATGATTGGTGATAAACCCTGGTTTGGCTTTGGTCCCGGCAATTTTTACAATTTTTACAAAGGCTACACGGTTACAAGTTTCCGCACTTACGTGAGTGATAACCCGGAGCAATCGGGCGTACACAGTTATTACCTGATGACGCTGGTAGATCAGGGCATTCCCGGTTTGATTATTTTTCTGCTGTTTTTATTCGGCGCATTGATTTATGGCGAAAACATTTACCATCGAACGAAAGATGTGATGAATCGGCGCATAGTAATGATTGCATTATTAATGATTGTTGTTATTTCTTTACTTCAATTGATTAATGATTTAATTGAAACCGATAAAGTCGGACCATTTTTCTTTATCAGCCTGGCATTACTAGTGAATGTGGATTTGCAGAATCGGCGGCGGGCTTCAATCAACTAAATCTTTAAATTTTTGCTTAAAAGCAGCAAGGTCAGCATCCGTCAACTTCCCAATGTGCGCAATTATATCCTGTCGTTTTGTCGGTTTTCATTGTGGCTTTTGATCTAGATAATCTTGATATAAATCTTCCCGTTCATCTTCCCAAAAAGAGAGCGCATCCGTTTGCGCATAAAAATGCCGGACTTCCTCTTCGGGCTCTTCTGTTCCTGCATCGCCTTCCTTGTCAGAAGCCCATTGATCTTTGGCTTTGAGGCGTGCCAGGAGCAATTGGTATAATTCTTCCAGTGTCTCGCCATCCTGCGCATCTACCAACCGGAAAATTTTTACTTTTAATTCGGCTGCGTTGACCATTTTCTTTGATTTAAAAATAAAGTTACTGCTTTTTATATTAAAAACAACTTGTTCTCTTGAAGTTTCAAAAATTACAGCTTTTGAAATTTACTTTTGGAAACATCCATAAAACCCGTATTTTATCGCGTGAAACTTAAAACGAGAAATAAGCAACTCGAAACTAACCAAACCATGTCAGAAAAGACCACCGCAAACCCACTCTGGTATAAAGACTGCATTATCTATGCACTACATATTCGTTCGTTTTATGATAGCACGGGCAATGGCATCGGTGATATCCGGGGCTTGGCGCAGAAACTGGACTATCTGGAAGACCTGGGGGTAAATTGTATCTCGCTGCTGCCGTTTTTCGACTCGCCGCTCAAGGATGATGGCTACGATACCGCCGATTTCACCAAAGTGCACACAGATTATGGCACGGTGGAGGATTTTCAGGTGTTGCTCGACGAAGCGCACCAACGCGGCATCCGCGTCATTATTGATCTCATTGCCAATCATACGTCCACCCGACATGAGTGGTTTCAGCGGGCGCGTCAGGCACCGCCTTTTACGCCGGAGCGCGATTATTATGTGTGGAGCGACACACCAGAACGCTTTAAAGACGCCGACATTATCTTCAGCGATTATGAAAATTCCAACTGGGAATGGGACAATGTGGCAAAGGCGTATTACTGGCATCGTTTTTACAGCCATCAAGCCGATTTGAATTATGAGAATCCGCTGGTGCGTGAGGAAATGCGCAAGGTGATTGACTTTTGGTATGATTTGGGCGTGGACGGTATTCGCCTGACTTCGATTATGTACATTGCCCGGCGCGAGGGAACGAACTGCGTAAACCTGCCGGAAGTACACGCCTACCTCAAAGAATTGCGCGATTATACGGATCGGAAGCATCCCGGTAAAATTTTATTGGCGGAAACCAATCTGTGGCCCGAAGATGCTGCCCAATATTTTGGCAAGGGCGATGAATGCCACGTAAATTACCATTTCCCGTTAATGCCGCGACTTTATATGGCTTTGCAGGCGGAAGACCGCTACCCGGTAATTGACATTTTTGAGCAAACGCCGCCCATTCCTGAAAACAGCCAGTGGGCTTTGTTCTTGCGGAATCATGATGATTTGACGCTGGCGATGGTCACAGAAGAAGAACGTGATTATTTATATAAAGTTTTTGCGCAGGATCATGGCGCCAAGATCAATCGGGGTATTCGCCGCCGCCTTGCGCCACTGTTGGGTAACGACCGCCGCAAAATTGAATTGCTCAACAGCCTTTTATTCTCGCTACCCGGCACGCCGGTGGTGTATTATGGCGATGAAATCGGCATGGGCGACAATATTTATCTTGGTGACCGTAATGGCGTGCGCACTCCGATGCAATGGAATGCCGACCGCAACGCTGGTTTTTCGACGGCGAATCCACAAAAATTATTCCTGCCCGTCATCATTGACCCGATGTACCGCTACGAAGGGGTAAACGTGGAGATTCAAAACCGCAATCCCGCGTCATTGCTGTGGTGGATGAAAAATATCATCACCATGCGCAAGCGGCTCAGGGCATTTGGCAATGGCAAAATTGAATTCTTAGATTCCAACAATGGCAAGGTGCTGGCGTTCACGCGGGCGCATCAGGGCGAACGTATTCTGGTGGTGTGCAATTTATCCAAGCATTCGCAGGCGGTATCGCTTGATTTAAAGGAATTTAAAGGTGTGCAGCCGGTAGAAATTTTTAGCCAGAATAAATTTTTTGAAGTAACGGAAGAACCCTACCAATTCACGCTGGGACCCTACGGTTATTACTGGTTTTTGATGGAACAAAGCGATGATTCCGACGAAATTCCCAAAGAACGCATCATTCCTGAGCTGGAAAGCACCGTAGAATGGGCAAGTTTTTTTGATAATTACACCACCAAGCGCAGTTTTGAAAAGAAAATTCTGCCCAATTATTTACGCGCCATGCGCTGGTTTGGCGGCAAGTCCAAGAAAATTGTCTCCAGCGAAATCCGGGGTTTCCCGGTCATTGAAGTCAAAAATTTAAAAGCTTATTTACTCACCATTGATATGCGCTATGCCGACGGGCTGCCGGATACTTATTTCCTGCCGGTTTTATTTATCAGCAATCCCGAACGCATGATACACTTTATTAAAAATGAGACCAAGAGTGTATTGTGTTATTTAAAAACGCCGGATAAAGAAGGCATCATTATTGACGCATTATTTAGTGAATATTTTAGAAATGAATTATTCTGGCTCATCAAAAATGACCATGTCGTGCGCATCAATGAAGGCACTTTGCGATTTGAAGCAGGTAAAATTTTAGCCGAACTAAATATTGAAAAAGAAGAAATTATATCAGAAGTACTAAAAGTAGAGCAAAGTAATACCTCGGTTATTTATAATAATCAATTTTTCTTTAAAGTGTATCGTAAATTAGATACCGATATTAATCCTGACCTGGAATTGGTGCGCTTTTTGTCCGAACGCACCGATTTTCGCAATGCACCGCGCTATGGCGGGGGCATTCAGTATGAAGATTTAAATGGAAATTATACGATTTTAGGTTTATTACAAAATAAAATTCCGAATCAGGGCGAAGCTTGGACCGCCATGCTGGAAACCCTGGGTAGATATTATGAAAAAGTGCTCAGTAAAGCCGGTAAAAATAACGGGCTGCCAGAATTGGTGCGCAAACCACGCCTGTATTTTGACGATACGCCTGAGCAATTGCAAAAATTGATCGAAAGCATTACCTACGAGCGCGTGACTTTGCTGGCGCAGCGCACCGCCGAAATGCACATTGCACTGGCGAGTGACCAGCAGGATAAAGACTTTTGTCCCGAACGTTTCTCCGAAAATTATCAACGTTCTATTTACTCTGGGCATCGTAAATTAGTAAGTGAAAAATTAACATCTTTAGCGAGTAAAATTCCAAGCTTACCCGCGCAAGCCGCCGAAGAAGCGCAGCAAGTGCTTGATTTAAAAGAAGATATACTTCATTGTTTTCAGGATATTTACAGCCGCCGCATCGAAGCCACCAAAACGCGTATTCACGGCGACTATCATTTGGGGCAGGTTTTATTTAACGGGCGCGATTTTTATATCATAGATTTTGAAGGCGAACCCATGCACAGCATCAGCGAGCGCCGCCTGAAAAAGACGCCGTTTAAAGATGTAGCCGGCATGATCCGTTCTTTACATTATGCAGCGTATGGACAACTCCTTCTAAATCAGAACTATAGAAAAGAAGATATGCCCGTATTGGAGCAATGGGCGCGGCAGTGGTTTCATTATGTAAGTAATTATTTTCTGACGGCTTATTTAGATCGCGCGCAGGGACAAAGCTTTATTCCGCCCGATGAAGAAAGTATGCAGCTGTTATTACGCAGTTATTTACTCGAAAAAGCGATTTATGAAGTCGGTTATGAAATGAATTCAAGACCAGATTGGCTGCGCATACCGTTGAAAGGGGTGTTGTATGTAATGGAGGGGTATCATAAAAGTAATGTTTAATTCGCTGCTTTATTGATATAAATATTAAAATTTCAATACTTATTATTATTTGTTTATAAATATTTTAGCATTTATTTAGTGCTGAATAAAAAATAAGCAGTGACTCCTTACCGAAGCCACTGCCCAAGTGTCGGATGTTTTCTCCTTAAAGTTTACTGCTTTTCGCTTCTTTGGGGGTGGCGCCAGCGTCCGCAGTTTTCAGCGAAGTTGTGCTGGCTTTGCTTTCGGTGTTGCATTTTGGCACGCAAGGTTGAGTGCAGTTTTTCTTTTGTTCTGGCGTGCACTTTTGTACACAGTCGGGCGGACAAGGGTTGGTGCAGTTTTGCTTGTTCGATGCATTGCTAACCGCTGTCATAATTTCATCCACACTTACCGCAGCAGTGCTGGATTTGGTGACCGCAGCAGCGGTGCTCTTGTCGGCAGATTTGCTGCAAGCCGCAGGATTACAAGATTGAGCCGAAGCCAGATTGGCAGTGAGCATAAAAGTCAGCAACAGTCCAAAGAATAAGATTCCTGATTTCATAGGATGATTAAGTTTAAAATTACACTCGGAATCGCCGAGCTACCGATTTGATTTGTCGGCACAAAGATGGGGCTAACAACTTGTTAAAGCTGTGAAACGGGTGTTATTCACTTGTTAGTGAGTTGTTAAAGCATTGGCGTGGCTGCTAATTTTTCGCGTTTTTTGTGGAAAAATAAGTATCATTCAAGCACTCTTTATGCTTTCTAACAAATCCACCTGGCTCATTGGCGCGTCTTGTCTGGCGCTTATTCTGCTGATCTTGTTTCAGGTCAACTGGTTGCGGCATTCGCGGCAGCTGCTCGAAGAACAATTTGACCAAAAAGTGTCGATGGCATTGTGCAGCGCGGTGGAAAGTTTGCAGGAAACGCCCGTGGATACTACGGCTCCGGCGTATGTAAGCTGCCAGAAAATGGCGGGTAATTGTTATGCCGGTTATTTTAAAACCAATAAAAGTGAGCAGGAATTACATCATGCCTTGACAAATTCATTACATCGTTATGATATTGATTTAAATTTTACTTTTGAAGTAGCCGATAATGCCGCGCAGCCTTTATTATCGCCTAGTACTTTCTGCGCAAAGGACACACCGCTCACGCTGGATAATCATGAGGTGTACGTCAATTTTACCGGCAAGGAACGCTATCTTTTTCAGCAAATGGGCGCGATGACCGGTGCCTCTATTTTTATATTATTATTCATTAGCACCATGTTATTATTCACTTTATTAAAATTTTTACATCAAAAGCAGTTGAATGCGGTTAGTATAGACTTTTTTAATAATATGGCGCATGAATTTCGGACCCCTTTGACCAATATGCAGTTGGCTTTGAATTTATATAAAAAACGGCATCCTTACGAAGCAGATAGTAAATTTCTGGATGTGATTCAAACCGAGAATAAGCGCTTGCTGGAACAGGTTGAACGCATGCTGCACGTGGCAAAACTGGAGCGGGGCGAATATCAATTAGAAATAGAAGATATTGATTTACAAACCCTTGTGAATGAAGTTGTGGAAGATATGAAAATGTCCATCGCGGCGCGCAATGGGGTCGTACACGTTGAAAATCGTAGCCCGGCCCCGATTATCATTCAGGGGGATCGCCTGCATTTAAGCAATTCCATTCGCAATTTAATTGATAATGCTTTGAAATATTGCGATTGTACGCCTAATTTGCGCATTCGGCTGGAGCAACAAGGCAATCGCACGAGCCTCCGGTTTGAAGATAATGGCATTGGCATTGGCGAACGCCAAAAACACCTGATTTTTGAGTCTTTCCGGCGCGGTACCAACGGCGACATACACGACCAGAAAGGTTTTGGTTTGGGACTGGCGTATGTCAAACGGGTCATTGAGCAGCACGGCGGCACGGTCAGCCTCGAAAGTGAAGTGAATAAGGGCAGCTGTTTTCAATTATCGCTGCCATTGCATCTGAAAAGTGTATAATATCAATATAATATTCTGGCATTTTTCTATATTAAATATTGATTGGAAAACGCGATCGGTGTGTAATAAGTATATCATATGAAAGAACTCTTTATACTGAAAATTGGCGGGAAAGTTATTGAAGATCAGGTACTTTTGAATGAAGCATTGGAACTTTTTGCGCAGCAAGCCGGCTATAAAATTTTAATTCACGGCGGCGGAAAACGTGCTACGGAAGTCAGCAAACAATTAAATATTCCGGTGCAAATGGTGAATGGGCGGCGCATTACCGATGCGGCGACCCTCGAAGTGGCGGTGATGGTATATGCCGGTTTGGCGAATAAAACCATTGTGGCGAAATTGCAAACGCTGGATTGTAATGCGATTGGCTTGAGCGGTGCCGATGCCAATGCGATTATAGCGCACAAACGCCCCGTGAAAGACGTGGACTATGGTTTCGCCGGTGATGTAGATGCGGTGAATGTCGCTACGATTCAAACCCTGCTCGAAGGCAGCTTAACGCCGGTCTTTTGCGCTATTACGCATGATAAAAAAGGACAATTATTAAATACGAATGCTGATACGATTGCCATGCAACTGGCAACAGCGATGGCACCACATTATAATGTCAGTTTAAATTTTTGTTTTGAAAAACCGGGCGTTTTATTAAATCCTGATAATAACGATTCCGTTATTACGAATTTAAATCAAAAAGATTACCAAAATTATATCATAAATGGCATCATCACCGATGGCATGCTACCCAAACTGGACAATGCTTTTGCCGCCCTGCAAAAAGGCGTGAAAGAAGTCAGAATCGGCGATGTGGAAGGTATTTTTACACACAAAGGAACTTTATTAAGGGCATAAGCAATTTTATATAAAATTTGTAAAGATGCCAACTGCACTCACTAACGCCGAAGTACAAGCTTTTATTGAAAATGGTTTTGTTAGAATTGACAATGCTTTCTCCAAAGAATGGGCAGAAGCCGGGCGCGACATTTTGTGGAAAAAAACCGGTTGCGACCCGCATGATCCTTCCACCTGGACAAAACCCGTGATACGCCTGGGCGGCTACGCGGACGAACCCTTCCAAAAGGCAGTGAATACGCCCATTTTGCACGCAGCTTACGATCAATTAGTGGGCGCTGGACGCTGGGAGCCGCGCTACAGCCTGGGTGGTTTTCCGATTCGATTTCCGCACCCTGATGATCCGGGCGATACGGGTTGGCATGTGGATGCGAGCTTTGAAGGCTCCGCTGGCTCCTGGAATATCAATGTTTTCTCTCAAGGTCGGGCGCTGTTGATGTTATTCCTGTTTTCGGATGTGGACATAGCGGATGCGCCAACGCGCATTTTGGTCGGTTCGCATTTGGATGTGCCCAAATTATTGGCGCCTGCCGGGGAGGAAGGCTTGTCTTTTATGGCATTGGCGCAACAATTCGAAGCGAGTTCTCTAAATCGCGAACTAGCGCTGGCAACAGGCGAGGCGGGCACGGTTTATCTTTGTCACCCTTTTTTGATTCATGCGGCGCAGCCCCATCGAGGCACTACACCAAAATTCATGGCACAACCACCACTGTATCCGGCAGCGCCTTTGCAATTGCAACGGGAAGATGAAAGCTACTCGCCGGTAGAAATCGCCATTCGGATGGGTTTAGGCTGGTGAATAGTACCATTTTCAATGGATCATGGTACATTGAGTATCAATTAAAAGGACTAAATTTCGTGCATAATCACATTACTTTAATTCATCGTATCGGGGCGCACGGCTCGCTTGACCTGTTGCCATTGTAATTCAAACAGCAGGGAAATTTGTACAAAATTACGCCCGGTTTCGTCGTTGATTTCGTAGTCAAATTGATTGATCCAACCCATTTGCAGCGTAAACAAAGGAGAAAACTCGTAGCCGCCACCCACAAAAAAGCGATTGCGCTCGAAATACGGTGCCTGATTGGTTAAGAACAATTCGTCCCACACGGTGAAGTAAAATGCACCCGGTTCGATCACCGCCCGATTCAGCGGGAATATCGTGTTAAACCGATAGCGAAAACGATTGCGGTAGCCGTCGCTTGTCCAGCGCTGTTCGGCGCGGTAGCGATGCTCAAAGCGTACCCGATTGAGGTACTGATACATTTGCAATTGTACCCAACTGCGAATTTCATTGTTGGCTTTAGGCGTTACAAAATCGCCGCCTTCCTGATAGGTGTCGTACCGACCAAAGCCGGCAGTAAGCGAAAAGTTTTTACTCAAATCATACGTTACGCCACCTTTGATTTCATAATAATGGAAATGATTGTAAAAACGCAGACTGCGCAATTGCGGCTCTACAAAAACACTCCAGCGGTCGCTCACATCCACTTTTACATTCAAAATATTCCAGGTGCCGAGCGCGCGCAAATCACCCTCTTGTGCAAATTGCCATTGCCAGCTGCCAAGCAGTAGCAGCACCAGCGCATACATTGGTTTAGTCATATCCTATTTGTAGCCTGTTTTAGATTTATGAATAGACGTTCTGCCTGGAAAAATGTTCGTCTATAGAAATAGATTTCTGTTTAACAAAAGATACAAGAAGTATGTAATAAAAAATGGAAGATGATAATAATTATATCAAATTTATATCCCTTCTTGATATTACACTTCATAATATTACCGGAAGGGATATAACTTGTGAGACAATTTAGGGCGCTTTATAAAACCCGATGAGTTTCCAGATAACTGCGCAATTGCTGTGGCGATTGAAACTGGATGGCTTCGATGCCCAGGTCTTTCGCACCTGCCACGTTCTTCGCATTGTCATCAATGAACAAAGAGCGTTGTGGCGTTACTGCATAACGGTTGATGAGAATATTATAAATTTGTGGATCGGGTTTAATACATTTTTCAATTCCCGACACCACAATACCTTCAAACAATTGCAGGAAGGGATACAATTCCAACGCAGTGGGGAAGGTCTCGTGCGACCAGTTGGTCAGCGCCAGCAATTGATGCTCCTGACGGCGGTGCAATTCTTCCAGAATTTCCACGGTTTCGTGAATGGGACCGCCCAGCATCTCCTCCCAACGTCCGTAATAAGCCCGGATATGTGGCTCGTAATCAGGGAATTGTGCAACGAGGGTTTCCGTAGCTTCGCTCAGCGGGCGACCCGCGTCTTGTTGAATGTTCCAATCGTGCGTGCAGATTTCGGCAAAAAAATGACGCATTTCTTCTTCTGAATCAAACACTTGTTTGAAAACGTATTCGGGATTCCAGTCAATCAATACGCCCCCTAAATCGAAAATGATGGTATCAAATTTTTTCATGGTCTTGCAGTATGATGGTGTTTTGGTGGAATGGTGTTATAGTCTTATGGTTTTTTTAGTGTTATGGTGTTTGGGTTTTTGGTTATGCGTTGACACCTTTTTTTAAGCGCAAATGTTGAATTTTTGTTCCGGTTAAAAATAAAAATCCCAACAGAAAAAAAGCGCTCAGCGACAGTACACTCAGCCGCATGCTATCGGTCAGGTAATTGATGTAACCAAAGCAAAACGTGCCCATTACGGTTGCTACTTTCTCGGTGACATCGTAAAAACTGAAATACGAAGCCGTGTCGGACGTATTTGCCGGTAGCAGTTTGGAATAAGTCGAACGCGATAAGGATTGCGTAGCGCCCATGAGCATCCCGACGGATACTGCCGTGATATAAAACTGTGGCTTCGTGGTGATGGTATAAGCAAAGATGCAGGTCAGTACCCAAATAACCAGAATAATTAGCAGGGCAAATTTGTTGCCGCGCCATTCCGATACTTTGGCAAATAAAAGCGCGCCGCCGATGGCAACAATTTGCAGGATCAAAATGGTCAGTACCAGTTCACCCGTTTCAAACCCCAATTCTTTCTCGGCAAAGGTCGCTGCCAGGTATAGCGCTGTTTGTACGCCGGCACTCAGACACAGAAAAGCCAGCAGAAAACGCCGGATATTTTGTTCGCCGCGCAGACTCTGCCATACTTTGCGCAGTTCCTGAAAGCCTTTTTTAAAAACCTGATTGTCCACTGGCATCGGACTATCTTGGGGTAAGCGCCGGAAGGGAATTTGTGCAAAGCCAATCCACCAGACGCCCACCATCAGAAAAGCAAACCGCGTAGCAAATCCTTGATCTTTAAAGCCAAACCAATTGTAATTTTGAATTATGATTAAATTGACCACCAGTAAAATCACACTACCAATAAAGCCAAACGCAAACCCCTTTGCACTCACGGCATCGTACCGATCCTCGCTCACGATTACCGGCAGGTAAGAATTGTAAAACACCAGCCCACCGGCAAATCCCATCATCGCTACTATAAAAACCAAGGTGCCATACCCCACTTGCCCGGTGAAGAAAAACAAAGCCATGCACGCCAAAGCGCCAACCGTCGTAAAGGTTTTGAGGAAAAGCTTCTTTCGTCCGCTATAATCGGCGATGCCCGACAGTAAAGGTGACAATGCTGCGACCAGCAAATATGACGCGGAAATAGCATACGCATACAAAGAGCTATCCGACAACTCGGTGCCCAACATGGGGATGGTGTCATTGACCACGGCGACATAATAAGCCGGAAAAATTGCTGCGGTAATGACCAGGGCGAAGGAGGAATTTGCCCAGTCGAACAATGCCCACGCATTCACAATGCGCTTGTCGTTGACCTCGAAACTGGAAGTTGTATTCATGATAGGTGTTCAATTTGGTTGGAAAGATAGGTGTTAAGTTTGGAAGATTGAACTTTGTAGGTTTGAAAGTTGCCATTGGCTGCTTTGTTAAAAATGAAAACTGCGGAACCGTGAACCACGAGAAACGTCACAGTTTAACAAAATCTAACTTCCCTCCTGGAAAAACGTTGTATCCTACAAAAAACCTTATGAAACAATTGTTTGCTTTTTTGTTGATAATCAGCGTGTTGGGCTCTTTTGCCTGCAAAAGCTCCCAGCAGTCCAAGCGAGCATCTGCACCCGTTTCTACACCCACTAGCGGCAAACGCACTCCTTTGGTCAAAGCCTCGGATTTAGAAAGTTTATTGCCACAAGAAGTACTGGGGCTTACCCGCACCAATCTAACCGGCGAGCGAGCCGAAATTTCTGATAAGAATGTGATGACCGCTTCGGCGGAATACAAAAATACCGAACGAGTACTGCGCATTACCATTACCGATGCCACCCGAGCAGTAGCAGGTCTAACCGGCTTAGCGCCCTGGGTCGCCGGTGAGGTGGACAATAAATGGGAACAAGGCTACGAGCGTACAGTGGAAATTGATGGTTACAAAGGCTACGAAAGTTATACCCGTGGCGACCAAACCGGACAAACCAGCGTGGTGGTGAACAATCGCTTTGTGGTGAGTGTAGTGGGTGAAAAGGTAGCAGAAGGGGAACCGCGGGAAGCATTGCGAAAAATAGATTTGAAGAGACTGGCGAGGATGAAATAAAAGTTGGTAACCTTCCAGGATAAGAGGAGTTTTTCCAAAAAAAAGTTGCCATGCAAACACCTCTTATCCTTCGTTTTGCTGCCGGAGCATTATTATTTGCCTTCCCTTGGTTGTGCGCTTCCCAAGCGCTAACTGCTAAAATGGACGCTTACGTGCAGTCTTACGCTCAAACCAATAACTTTAGCGGCGTTATTCTGGTAAAACAAAAAGACAAAACCATTTATCAAAAAGCGTTTGGCTTTGCCAATCTGGAACATCAGGTTCCCCATCAAATCAATACGGTTTTTCAATTGGCATCGGTCTCCAAACCCTTTACAGCAGCGGCAATCCTCTGGCTCGAAGCGCACGGCAAACTAAAAGTCAGCGATTCGCTTTCCAAATTTGTGCCCGATTATCCCCACGGTGACCAAATCACCCTGCACCATTTGCTCACGCATACCTCCGGCATTCCAAATATCAACAATTTTCCTGCTTATGATACCATCACCCGCTTTCCGCAAACGCCTGACAAGCTGATTCCCGTTTTTAAAAATCTGCCCCTGAATTTTACACCCGGCGAACGCTACGAGTACAGCAATTCTAATTATAACCTCCTGGCTTTCATTGTAGAGCAGGCTTCGGGCAAGTCCTTTGGTGATTTTTTGCAGGAAACTTTTTTTACGCCTCTGGGGATGAACGATACGCGCCACCGCGCCGATGTGAAGCAGATTGTGCCTCGGCTGGCAACGGGCTACGAAGCCAAAGGTAAGAATGCCCTTCAACAAGCCGTTTATACCGATTGGTCCGCCAAAATTGGTAATGGCTCCCTGTATTCAACGGTAGAAGATTTGTACAAATGGGATCGGGCGATGTACAGCGATAAAATTTTACCCAAAGCCGCACGCGAAAAAATGCTGACGAATCATATTGACAACACCGGCTACGGCTGGTTCCTGCGCCCCTTGTTTGACAAAAAGCGTGCGTATATCAATGGTCGCAGCCCCGGCTATTCGGCTTACTTGGTGCGTTTTCTGGAGGAGGATGTGTGTATTATTGTGCTGAGCAATAATTACGTACCCGTCGCTACGCAAATCGGCAATGACCTGGCGGCTATCTTGTTCAATCAGCCTTACACGGCTCCCAGATTAGGTACAACCAATTTATCAAAAACCGAAATGCAACAACTGGTGGGAACTTATCAATTTGGTGCGGATTTTTTTCGTCCCAATGACGTGCTGCATTTTCGGGAAGTGAAGGACGAGTTGATTTGCGAATGGGGCGCTGTGTTACCATTGGGGAATAATAAATTCATCCTGCGCGATTTTTGGGTGGAATGCAGTTTTGAAAAAGATGCCGCCGGGCAACCGGTGCTGGTGGTGGGCGAAAGCCGGGCAGTAAAAATAAAATAATGTAGGTAACGGATTGTAAATCAATGGATTGAAGTATATGTCATCATCCTTTGAGCGTTATTGGATCTGCTAGTTGGATTATAAAAGAGTCGAATTGGATGCTCCGATACTCGAATTGGATTATAAAAGAATCCAGTTTCGCACTCCATTAATTACCGAATACACAGGAGCATTAAAGGAACGTGAGTTTCTACACAGCCGGGAATAATGGCAAGAAACTGATCTGGTGTGGTATTTAAAAAATATTTTCCAACTCCCGCAAATGATGCACGGTGTAGGTCGGCTCAATAGGCACCGGAATATTTAAGTGATTGACGAAGACCGTGTCCAATCCGGCATTTCTACCGCCCTGAATATCCGCATCCAGGTTATCGCCGATCATGATGCTTTCGTGCACGGCTGCGCCGCTGCGGGCGAGTGCATAGTCAAAAATGGCTCTATTGGGCTTCAAACTATTGGAAGCCTCGGAAGTAATCACTTCCTGAAAATAAGCGCGCAGGTTGCAATTAGCAAGCTTACGATGCTGTACCTGCTCAAACCCATTGGTCACCAGGTGTAATACATAACCCCGGCTCGTCAGGTATTCCAGGATTTCAATCGTATAAGGAAAGAGGTTTTTCTTATGCGGCAAGCGTTCGAGGAATGCCACAGATAGCTGCTTTGACAAGGCTTCATCTTCCATTTCAAAATCGAGCAAAGCCAGCCACATCCTGCGCCAGCGCAATTCTTCCTGCTGAATCAACCCTTTGGTATAATCGCTCCACAAGCGCTCATTGTGACGACTGTAGCAGCTAAAAAATGCTTCAAAATCGGCAATGCCCCTCCCGTACAAGCCATTCAATTCGTACAATTCGAGAATACATTCCTTGGCATTCGTTTCAAAATCCCACAGCGTGTGGTCCAGATCAAAAAACAGGTGACGGTACTTCATAGCCTTGCAAAGATACGCCAAAACAAATTCCCACGGGTGAATTCTTCAGCCCGCGGGAATTCCTGCTCAACGCTTCTTTTTCCAACAACCTATCCTTTCCGCGTCGCCTTGAAAGTACCGTTCGGTTGAATGAAGAGCATTGCAGTTGCCTTGTCGCCATTGATTTCAAAGCGCACACTGTAGCCGTCCAACACCTTGAGTTTAAATTCGTGATTGCCCACCGGTACGGTCTCGTAATCAGGTTGCCCCGGCACCACTACCCACAGGGTTTCCCCGCGCAGATTTACTTTTGCCACCATGCCCGCGAGTTCGTATTCGCCCGTATATTTTTCCAGTTCACTTTTTGCCATTGCCACCGGCAGGGCTTTTTTCTCAAATGTTATTTTTTCTAGAGCCGGTTCAATGCCAATGAAATCAAACCCCGTCACCTCGCCTTTCAAATCCATTGTAAATTGCAAACGCAGCGAATTCAGCAGCTCTTCAAACGGCGTGCCCGGTGCCTGTGGTCGAAACACATCATAATGATAATGTTCCAGATAAGCTTCCTGTTCGCCCAGTTTGATAAACAAAGAGTCCTTGCGCACCGACAGTTGAATAGCACCATAACCGGCGTTTTCATAATTGCCCGCGTAATCTGCCAGCGCATGCGAGGGGCGCGTATTGGGTTTACGATTGAGGCTATCCGAATTCGACTTTTCGCCTTCCTTGGCGGCTGCCAGGGCTTTGTCACGGGCGTCTTTGATCTGCTTATTCCAGTTTTTGTAGGGTAATTTCAGCATGCGGTCGGAAATAAAATTTCGAATGATGCCGGTAATTGCCGAGCCATTTTGATTGGTCAATACCACAATACCAATGCTATCGGTGGGATAAAATGCAGTGCTGGCGCTGAATCCATCAATATTGCCACCGTGCTCCACCCGGTAATGCCCGCGGTACGAAGCCAAAAACCAGCCCATGCCGTAATTTGCCAGATACACATCGGGGCTTTCCGGCGTAGGCAGCCCTGCATTGATCACCATTTGCGAGGACATCGCTTCTTTTACATACGCTTCCGGAATCACCTGTTTGCCATTGAACTTGCCGCCGTTGATCCACGCCATCACCCAGTTCGCCATTTCCACCGGATTGGAAAAGATGGAACCTGCCGGACCCATGCCTGCAATTTTATAATAATCCTGCGGCTTGATGGCATTCTTATCATCGGTGTAATAACCCTTGGCTTCGTCGGGATAGTCCTTCGCCCACAGCGCAAAATTGGAATTCGTCATGCCCAGGGGCTGAAAGAATTGCTCGCTAATATTGTCTTCCCAGCTTTTGCCGTACAATTTTTCACTGATGACGCCTTGCAGCAAAAACATAAAGTTATTGTAATACCACTTCTCCCGCAGGCTGGCAAAATTCTCCATGTAGCGGATGCGCTGCACCAGGCTATCGCGCGAGGTACCATTCAGATACCAGGAAAAATCGTGGCGGGGAATGCCCGTGCGGTGGCAGGTCAAGTCACGCACCGTCACGTTATCCGTTAAATAATCGTTGTAAAATGCCACTTCCGGCACATAAGTCGTCACCTTTTCGTCAAAATCGAGCTTGCCGTCGGCTTGCAGCTTGCCCAGCAGCGCACTGGTAAACGCTTTGGTACACGAGCCGATTGCAAAAAGCGTATTGCCCGTCACGGGGCGCTTGTTTTCATAATCCGCGAAGCCAAAGCCCCCGGCGTACACCACTTTATTCTTCTCCACCACCGCAATGCCCACGCCCGGCGCATGCCAGTCTTGCAGCACTTTGTTGACAAAAGTATCCAGCCCCGCGAGGCGTTTATCGGTCGGTTTTTGAGCAGGTACAATCGTAGCAATTCCCAGAAAAACAAATACCAAGAGTAATAGGCGATTCATAATAGCGAAGTTTAGTGAATGAATGCAACGAAAGTAGAAAGGTAAGTAATGGTAGGGGATTTTTTTGTACGAATGGATGGAATTTTAAGACCTAAGACCTGACAGGTTTTCGGAAACCTGTCAGGTCTTAGGTCTTAAAATCCAATAAATCCTCCTCGCTGGGCGTCTGATGAAAATCTATAAAGTTGTCGAGTGTGCAAAACCATTCCAACAGGCTATCCTTTGCTAACCACGTATCGGAATCATTTAAAAAAGGAGCGTAGGAATGGTGTTCCCACTCTTCAAAATGAGGAATGATGCCATGTTTTTCAGGATTTCGATGAATGTAACGCACCACTTCCACTAAATGCCGCTCCTCGGTTATTAAAATACGCCGGAAAGGGCGACGGAATAGCGCACTATCACGACCATAACGCTTATTGACCGCTTTGGTGTAAGCATTGAAAAAATTAGAAAATTGGTCGGAGACAAAATCATGGATCGAGCGAAGCGGCTTCTCTTTTTTGGCATCTTTTTGCTGAAGGAGCGGTTCAAGGACGGCAGTCGGTTTGATTTGTACCAAGAAATGAAAATGATTGGAGAGCAAACAATACGCAAAGGTATCTGCCACAGGCGTCACGTGCTGCCGATATTTGTCTAAAAAATAGCGATAATTATCAGGCTCGAAAAAGATAGGTTGGCGGTTGATACCGCGATTGTAAATATGATAATACCCACCGGGTTCTAATGGAGCATGCATTGTACAAATTTTCTGCTTAGGACGCAGCGAGGAACAAAAAGTCACAAGACAAGACGAGCGCGGGTAAGACCAGACAGGTTTTCGAAAACCTGTCTGGTCTTAAAAAACTGAACGGTGATATTCCTGATGTATATGATTTTTATGATGCCCACCTCTCGTCCACGCATCAGTCACACCCATCACATAAATCAAAAAAATCACCGTTCAGACCATCACCCCTTCAAAAACGCCCACACCCCCATGCCCAGCGCCACCAAAAAGCAGACCGTAGCTGCCACCAGCAATGCCCACTTCACCTGCACCACGCGCCGGAACGCCCGCCGGATGTCATCGGGCGAGTCGGGGGCGTAGCGGTAGCGCCAGGGGAACAGCACCAGAAAAGATAGGAACGCCGCGCCCATCCACACCAGCGCCGCGCCCGTGAGCACGTCGCCCGTCCACGCGGCGAGGTTGGCGGGGCGCTTGTCGATAAAAATGGTGAGCGAGATGGCGATGATGCCCGCCAGGTACTTGGCGGTCTCCTCCAGGCGCAGGGCTTGCTGCTGCTGCTCGCTGCGCGCGTGCTCGACCCAGGAGGTATCGCTGGGGTCGGGGGCGCTGCCTTTCAGGATGGGTGGTGTGTCAGACATAGTTTTTATTTTAACTAGTTTTTCGAAATTGCCAGTTTTCCGAAATTTTTAAAATTTCGGAAAACTTACCCTTACTACTTACCCTTGATTCATTTGCTGAATGATTTGCTGTACTTTTTCGACTCCAATTTTTCCAGCTATCGCTTCTAAATAACGCCAAGAAACATCCTTATTCGGCGAGCCGATGCGCTCAAAAATCTGATACGCCTGCCAGATAGGCGCTACCGCCGCTTCAAAATCGCCCTGCTTCATATAAACATCCCCAATATTCCATAGCGTTATGGCTACGCCATTTATATCTCCAATATTTTGTCGAATATCCAAGGATTGTTGATAATAACTTAAAGCAGTTTCATAATTACCTCTATCCTTATGAATTCCTGCAATATTGTTCAGGGTGGTACCCTCGCCCTGGCGGTCGCCAATGTCCTGCTGAATTTTCAGGGATTGTTGCAGGTAGTGCAAGGCGCTGTCGGAATCGCCTTTGGCAGCATAGATTTGGCTGATATTGTTCAGGGTAGTCCCCTCGCCCTTGCGGTCTCCAATGTCCTGCGTAATTTTCAAGGATTGTTCCAGGTAGCGCAAGGCGCTGTCGGAATCGCCTTTGGCAGCATAAATTTGGCTGATATTGTTCAGCGTGGTACCCTCGCCGGGACGGTCGCCAATGTCCTGCCTTATTTTTAGGGATTGTTGCAGGTAGTGCAAAGCCGTGTCGTAGTCGCCTCTTACCTTATAAATTTGGCTGATATTATTCAGAGTGATCCCCTCACCTTGGCGGTCTTTAAATTCCCTATCTATTTCTAAGGTTTTTTTTAAATAGTTTAAGGCTGCGTCATAGTCTCCTTTGGCAGCATAAATTTGGCTGATATTATTCAGGATCGCCCCCTCGCCGTGGCGGTTGCCTCTTTTTTTATTGTAGGCTAATGATTTTTCATAATAATGCAAAGCGGGTTCTAACTGACCATATAATTTTAAAGTCAGTCCTAAATTGTTCCAAATAGTACCATCCGTCTGCTCCTGCGCAACCTCCTCTGTCCGCAAGCCATACACCAGCGATACCCGAAATTGCTGGATGTCATAATAAAAACGATTCAATCGCTCGCCCGTGCGGTTCACGCCCGCCACATCCCGGGCTTCGCAGTACCACTCGAAGGCTTCGCTGAGTTCACTGAGCCAGTTTAAATACAAATCTTCGTCATAAACATACTCGTGGTAAGCTCCAGCTGTTGTGGCAGAAAAAGGCACTTCTATAAAGTCATTTCTTTTTAATAGCTCGCCCACCAGCGGGGTCACGTAGTAGCGGTTGCGCCCGTCTATGCCGGTTTGCAGTTCTACCAGGGTGAGGTTGGTCAGTTGCGCCAGTGCCTTGCTTCGGTCGGCTGCGGCGCGTTGCATCCCTATCGCCATGGGCAGCACGGGTATGCGGAAGCGCGCCAGCAGAGAGAGGGTATCCTGGTCTTCGGCATTCAGGTAGCTCAGTAGCTGCTCGAAGATGAGGTTCTCGCTCATGCGGTGCAGCACTTCGTCCTTTAGCTTGGGGTCGTCTTTTAGCTCGCCCAGCTTGTCTAGCAGCGCTACAATCTTGTCCTTCTCCCTGGCGTACAGCTCGTCAAAGAATTCCAGCGCGCGGTAGTTGCCGCCCAGGGTCTGGTGCAGCAATTTTACCACCTCCTCAAAACTGGTCTTGCCCTCGCCGGTTTTTTTCAGCGTACCCGCAGGCAGCTTCTCTTTTTCCAGTGCATCCGCCAGGGCGCTAAAGGGCAATTGCCAGCATTTTTTGAAAAAATCGCCGAAGGGCACGGTATTGAGATTGCACAGCGTCCAGTCGGCAAACTCCGCCAGCGGGTAGCGCCCGGTCACAATCACGGGGAAAGGCGTGTATTGGTGCAGGATTTGCAGCACGGTGAGTACGTCTTCGTGTTGATTGGCATTCCATAGCCAGGCGGCTTGCTCCGCATCGTAGGTTTGAAAACTTTCTATATTGTCAAAAATAAAGAGCGGGTCGCAATGCGCACTAATACATTCCAACAAGTACAGAAATTTTTTCTCTAAAGTGTCTCGTTCTTGTAATCCTGTAACGACGGAAAATTGTCGATGATCTTTGGTCAGGTATTCCTGGAGTTGTTTGAGCAGGCTATCGGCAGCGGGGGTCTTTTCGCTGTGGGTAAACACTTTGGTGCGGGGATTGCTTGCCAGCAGTCGGATGGCGAGGTGTTCGGCTAAAGCGGTTTTGCCCACGCCGCCCTGTCCGCGCAGCAGCACGGCTTTGCCCTCCTTTAGCAAGTGGAAGACCGAGCGTTTCTCCTTGCGCCGCCCCACGAAGACGTAGCCTTTGGGGCGCACCCGCAGTTCGAGCAAGCCCTGCTCGCCTTTCACATACGCCATTTCTTTGCTAAAATTCAATTCGGTACGCGGGGACTTTTCATCAAGCAAGGTGCCGACTTCCTGGCATAGCAGCAATTGCGGGATGAGCCACTGCCCCGGGGCAAGCCCATGTTGGGCAGGGTTGAATACTTTTATTTCAAAATCCTGGAGCGCCGCTATCGCCGTGCGGAAGGCAGCCGCCAGGGGAAAGCCCTGCGATAACTGCTCGTAGAAAGCCGCCGCAAAATGCGTGGCGCAATTATCCAAAATACTGGCGGACATTGCCACCACCGCAGGGACGCCCCCCTGGAGCAAGGTATTCGCCACGCCGCCCATATTGGCAGTCTCCATGCCCTCTGCCGTCTGGCAGGCGGAAAGCACCAGCAGGTCGGGGCGGTGTCCTTTTTGGTGCGCTTTTTTCAAAACCGCATTGATCGCAGCCGCATCGGCTTCTTTCAAATGTCCGGTGACGGGGTCTTCCAGCGCCAGGCTGCCCTCGCCATCCTTGTAGCTGCCGTGCCCGGAGTAGTGCAGGATATGGTATTTGTTTTCCAGGAGTTTTTCTTCCAGGTTTTCCAGCGAGCCATCGTCGGTAAAATGTACTTCCACCAAGCCCTTGCTCATCAGCGGCGAGAACGCGCTGAGCAGGAGCAGTTCTTCCCGTTCATAATCGAGGCGGGTTACGCCTTCGGGCGCAGCCACCATCACCAGCACCTTGAGCGGGTAGCCAATGGAGGGCTGGTGACTGGCAAGCATAGCGGAAAGGGATTTGGAGAGCGCCAACTGCGCATTTGCTTCGGTGGCGAGTTGCCAGGGCAGGTTGCGGATGGCGGTGCGCTCGTGCACCAGGCATAGGCTGTTGAGATTATGGTCCACTTTGGCTGCTTCCCAAAATTCGGCAAAGCCATCCTGGGCAAGTAGTGCCTCTTGTAATTGCGTTTGCAATCGGTGCAAGGTGTCGGCGGTAGGAAAATGCATACTTTCCAACTCGCGGTTGAATTGCCCGGCGATGGTTTGGAGGGATTGCGCCTGCTCCGGTGTAAGGTTTAGTTGGAGGATCATGTTGGTTTTTGTGTTTAGCCCCGCTGGGGCAGGTGGTATTTTATATACGTTTGCTACCGATATACAGCCCGTACCGGGCAATGCCTCCTGTAGCTTGTCCCGTAGGGACTATATATCGGTAGCTATCAATGGAAAATAGTCAGGCTGCTCCTTTAGGAGCTTAACCGTTTCCATCGTTGTTTTTGGTGCCTCGGTGAATAATTTCTGTACGCGCTGCCACCCAGCCTTCTTCTAATTTAATTTTATTTTCAGCACCACAATTGGTGCAGCGTTTGAGGAGGGTTTTGCCACCCTTGTCGCCTTCTTCCACGACGACATCATATTTGTTTTCGGTATTGCATTTGTAGCAGATGAATGGTAAAGATCGGGTTTCTTGTGCCATATTGAAGGGGTTTTTTAAACTTTTCAGCTAAATATAAAACATTTTAAATAAACATCCGATGCGTGGAAAAAATTTTGTAAAATCTTTGCTAATTTGATAATATTATTGCCTTTGTACTAAGCTTGCTAAAATATTATACCTATAAAATTCCGCGCTCACTTGTAAAATTTCTAAAATTTATTATTTTTGTACCATTGTTTTTACGCTTTCTATTAGCAACCCATTCAACTCCAATACAATTCGTACTGCGATTGTATTGTCTTCTAACAGATACTTAGAACACATCAAGTAATTCAGGCAGCCAGCAGGGCTGATCCAAGTAAAAATGATTTTATACACGCATGGAGCGATTCTGCGAGCCCATAGAACGATTCTGTGAGCCCATAGAACGATTCTGTGAGCCCATAGAACGATTCTGTGAGCCCATAGAATGATTCTGCGAGCCCATAGAACGATTCTGCGAGCCCATAGAATGATTCTGCCAGGTGCTAAGCGGAGGTTGCCGCCCGCGCCTAATCGCTG
>JBKBWT010000019.1:25002-29632 GCA_046314415.1 Saprospiraceae bacterium | reverse complement strand
TTACCACATCGCCAAAAGAAGGACCATTAAGCAGACCCACCCGCACCTCAAAGGTAGAAGCACAAGACGGCGCTACGGATAACAACATGTCCGGCGTAATTTTTAAAGAACAAACCGCTGGACTCATGGTTAGATTTACATTCGCAATACAGGATAAAGTGGTAGCCGGTGGGCAAAAGGTATAACCAGCATCCACACTCAGATTTTGTGAACGGGATGACAACGTGTAACAATCCGTAAAACCATTTGTACCCGCATCACTGTCGCTTGCATCGGTGCCGATATTGGCAACAACTCGCTCATAAATGCCCGCCGGTGGAAAGGTAAATTCCAGGCGATAACTTCCTGGTGCAAGATTGGAAAATAAATACAGCCCATTCGACCCGGTCGTTTGTGCGGCGAGCGGCTGTGTGGTATTCGTACAACGATATAAGCGGACTGTGACGCCTGCCAATGGTGAATCGCCACCATCAAAAATGTTGTTGCGATTATTATCTACCCAAACCTGGTTACCAATAGATGCTGGTACATAGACCCCCGCATCCACGCTGAGATTTTGCTGACCGGCAGGTAAAGTAAGGCAAGCCGTTTCCCGGGTAATTGGGTCCACATCCGAATCAAGGGTATCAATGCCAATGTCACGCAGCGTCAAAACGCCATTGGTAAAGTTGGTACCAGCTGTAGCCAGGTTGAAGCGCAATTTGTATTCACCCGCTGCTAGACTACTGAAACGATATAAACCACTCGCATCCGTCAAGGTCTGCGCTAAGGTATCGCCGGTACAACGCAGCAGTAAAACGGTCACATTCGCAATGCCATTTTCACCGGTTTCCTGAATGCCATTGCCATTCACATCTTCCCACACCCGATTGCCGATGGTGCCACATCCAACCGGCGCCGTGAACAGGGCGGTTCGGAGCAGGGTACATTCCGGTAAGTCCGCATAAAAAGCCCGAACATCCACCGCTTGTCCATTTGCAGGAAGCGTAACATTGATGGTTTGCAGGGTGTCATTCGCGCTCACGGGTGCAGTAAACGTTTGCCCCCCGGCTTCAATCACCAGATTACCCGTTGTTGGTGCACCACCATCGTTTCGTACGGTGATATTGATAGTAAATTGGTTATTTCCGGCACAAGCAGGCGTTCCCGCCGTAATATTCGTAATGGTACATCCCAGCACTGCTGTTGTCGTTGCATCGTTTGAAGCAGTCGTTAAAGGATTATCACTCAACGTATTAGGCAGTCCATTGGCAGTGACCGAAAGCTGGTCGGCTACGCTGCGCGTCGTGCGCGGATTCAAAGGCTGATTGACGGTTGCCTCGTAGGTAAGGGTAATTTTTTTGCCTTTTGGCAATTGCTGAATAGCCGCCGGGAAAGTTTGCGCTGATAATATATTAGTTACCAGCAGAAAATGTATTAATAAAATAACAACTGCCCGTGTAAATTTTTGTGCATCGGGGTGTTGTGCTGTCCATTGTTTACCGCTACCGACCAAACTGGTCAGCAATGGCTGTTTGTAGATATGCCCCATGGGATTATGGTTTGAATAATCGGTTTTGGAAAATCAATATTGTTACGACCTCCGTCGGGCGTTTGCCACTCAAAGCTTGTACAAAAGTAATCGCTTTTTGCTTGTCATTCCATTTATTTGTCCTTACATCGCTACCTGCGGCGGTAAAGGGAAGGGTAGGTTCAGCATACAGGGCTTGCAGTTGTGGTTTCTCTTGCATTCTTCGGTTGTAAAATTAGTTCTATCTGCGTTCACTTCAAATATCGCGCCGAAAAAAAGTTGTTAAAAAATATTTATATGGATTTTTTTCTGATTGTTTGGCTGATGTTGGACATTTCTCAACTTTTCACTTGCTTTTTTTCGACGCAAAAAAAAGGAGTAAGTAGCGCTTTTGCGGTGACAAAATGCATAAATACGGTGATAAACGTCGAAAATCAGGTGAGGAACGTAGCAGTCAGTTTCTCCTGCAATAATTTTTTTTCCTTGTTGGACTGCGTTTGGGCAAGGGCAAGTTCAAAATAGTGACGGGCGTTGGCGCTTTCCTGCAATTGCAAATAAAATTCTCCCAAGGTAGCGGAGTATAAATAATAACGTTCAATTCGCTGTAAATCAGGTATCTGTTCGATAGCTTTTAATCCTGCCACTGCACCTTGCCACTCGCCGACTGCAATGGCGCGATTGAGGGCAACAATAGAGGTAGGCTGAATCTGATACAATAAATCATAATATTTTACAATATTTTCCCAATTCGTCGATTCATAATGCTTTGCTACACAATGCTCATAAGCGATACCTGCTTCCAGGTGATAAGATGTATAGGCTTCACCCTGAGCCGATTGTGCTAAAAATTGAATACCGGTTTGAATCAATTCCTGATTCCAGGTAGTGCGATCCTGATTTTTTAACAATAAAATATTGCCCTGTTCATTAAGCCGACTGTCGGTGCGTGCCGCATGAAAACACATCAAAGCCAACAACGCATACACTTCAGGACGAGCGGTTTGCGGATGTTGCGTAAGTAAAAGTGCTAAGCGTAACGCCTCTTGGATCAGATCATTACGAATTAAATCTTCATGTGAAGTCGCATTATACCCTTCATTAAAAAGCAGATAAATAGCGGTGAGTACATTGTCTAATCGCGCGCCAATCTCATTTTGTGTCGGAATCTCCAGCGCAACTTTACCTTCGCGAAAGAGCTGCCGCGCCCGATACAATCTTTTATTGATATTTTCTTCGTTGGCTAAAAACGCTTTCGCAATTTCGGCAATACTAAACCCGCACAAGGTCTTGAGAATCATCGTAATCTGCGCCTCTGCCGCCAGTGCCGGATGACAGCAGGCAAACATCATTCGCAGTTGATCGTCTTTGATTTCCGCCTCCGTTGTCAAATTTTCAATCGTGGTGGCAATAGTATATTCTGATTCTAACAATACGCCAACATCTTCTGCCAACTGAATCTTTCGACGCTCGCGGCGAATCACATCCATCGCTCGGTTCTTGGCTACCGTCATCAACCACGCGGAAGGATTATCAGGCATACCCCGGAATTTCCACTGTTCAAGCGCTTTCAGCAGTGTGTCCTGTGCAATGTCTTCCGCCATTTCCAGATTGTGCGCTCCAAAAATACGCGTCAAAAAAGCGACCATCCTTCCCCACTCTTGCCGGAAAAGATGGTCCATTTTTTGTTCCAGGTTTAGAAGTTCAACGTTCAAGTGTTTAGAAGTTTGACCTTCCAAAGTTACGCAATCTCGTCCGCACTTGCCACTCCAGCCTTCTTCTCTCGTAAATTTTTGGTGCGTATAGAAAGAAACCAAATGTGCCCCCAAACTCCCAAACCTTCGAACTCCCAAACGCTCAAACCCTAAAATAATTAAACTTTTAAACTATTTTCTCAATCTCTCCCATCGCCATTCTATCGCATTGCATCAAAATATCTTGTAAATCAGCACCCTTGCTGCGTAGCGGGTCAATATTTTTAATCAAAGCCGTTCGCATTTGGAAAAGCGCTTCGCGGTCGTATTTTTGGGAACCCCGCACCAAATCCAACTGATTCAAGCTTCCTGCTGATTTTGCCTGGGATTGAACCAGCCATTCAGTTCCGAACATTGGTGACACACGCCGTTTTTGTTAATCAAAGCGCAGCGATTGTCAAAAATATCCATCATCGTGTGGCGGGCATCCTGCAACAAGTGTTTCACCACATCCTGCGTCTTACCTATGATAAGTGCAATTTCTTTGACCGCAAAGTCATAAATATCTTTCAGAATTAAAACTACCTGATTTTCAATTGCTAAGGTCTTACCCATGCAAGTGAAGCAGTGGTCGATGTGGTCGCGCATGTCGAAAGCACCCTCGCCCGAAGCCTCGTACACGCGCAGCACCGCGCTATACACTGCGGGGGTGTTCATGCACAAATCCTTTGCCAGCGCTTTGGTGTCCACCGTCCAGCGTTTAAATTTTTTCAAGTGGTCGTATGCCAAATGGGTGGCAATTTGAAACACCCAGGTTTTGAAGGAGGACTTCCCTTTGAACGTCGCTACTTTGTCAAAAGCGCGAATAAACGTATCGTGCGCCAGATCATCAGCATCGTTGCGGTTTGCCACAAGCCGATACAAATAGGATTTCAGCGGTGCCTGAAATTCAGCGAACAGGCGCTGAAAAGCGTGGATGTCGCCGCTCATCGCCTGTTTCAAAGTTTGTTCTTGCTCCATTTTTTATTGCACTTTTACCGTTGGCGGCGTCAGTTTAGTTGGGCGTTTGTCAGCCGTACACATGTCGTTGTCAGCGGGTCGCTCGCCAAAGTACAATTTCCCAGACTCGTCCAATGCCAATAAATCATGGTCTTGATGGCAAATCGCAACCGCTTTCCAAGCTGAGCAGCCGACTTGGGAAATGTCTTTTTCTACATTCAAAGTCAAACCACAAGCTGCAAAACCAAAGGCATTTACCAAATTTTGATTATCGGTTTTCAGGGTCACAAATTTCTTATCTTCTGAAAATACGGCTTCGTAAGCATTTTTCACCACTTTTGATTTGCGCAAAACCTCATAATTCCCATATGTTCTAAAAACAAAAACTGGATTTTTCAGTTCTGGGTCTAACGCTAACGTAAACTTCAGC
>JBKBWT010000019.1:14477-24992 GCA_046314415.1 Saprospiraceae bacterium | reverse complement strand
ATAAGCATAAGGCTTAGGGTCTGCATACGATCCATTTAAATTTTGTAACGCTCTTTTGTTCTGGTTAAAATCGTAAAAACTCATGGCGCTTAATGCCAATACCGCCAGCAGGCTTAAAGCAATCAATCCTTTTTTCATGGTCATTGATGTTTAAAAAGTTATTTGATGCTGCTCTGACGATTAAGCGTTCTCAAACGGGCGAGATTTTGAACACTTTTTCAAAAAAAAATAGACCATCTCCTACCAATATGCGCAAAGACGGTCTATTTTGAAATTTTGTAGTTTTAACGTTCGATGGTCAGCGTCAAAAGCTTATCCCTTTACCCTCTACCCAAATCCCTCTACTCCCTCGGAAAATTCGGATGCGCCTTCAGCTCTTCGATTTGCAAGGTATGCCGCTTCCCGTGCGCCGCTAGGCTCAAGAGAAACTGCCGGGCATCAATGGTGCCAAAAATAGGGTGCTGCAACGTGTGATTTTTCAAATCATCCGTGGTGGTTTCAAAATATTGAATCAAGCCGTCTCTACTTTTTGTAAAAGCCGCGAAGGTTGCTGCGTAATTTTGAAAAGTGCCCTTTGGTACTGCCACTTCCGGTGCAGTGGCTTTCTGAGAGCGGTCGGTTAACCCTTTGATAATCTGCTCATTGCTTACTTTTATGTCCACACGCTTCGCTGCGTCGGCGGGCTGCTGCATGCTACCCTGGTACATTTGCCATAAGCCCATTTCTGCCAGCGTAATGTGTTCGAGGCACTCGGCAATGGACCAGCGCTCGGGCGAAGCTTTGAAGTTCAACTGCGCTGCGCTCAAGCCTTTTACTGCTTTTAACAAGTCTTTTTTAGTGGATTTTAAATAATTCAAGGCGGCTTTGCGCTCTTTTTTAGTAATGTTATCGGCAGTTTCTGCGGGCGTGAATGCCAGCAAAAAGGCAAGTGTTACGAATGCAAATAATAATTTTTTCATGTGTTTAATTTTAAAAATTAAAATAATAGACGTCGTTAGTCAATTTGCGCTTGCAGGATTTCGCGCACCTCCACCGAGCCTTCCTCGAAGACCAAAGCCGGGCAGGTGCTGGCGTATTGCAATACTTCTGCTTCGCTGTCGGCTTTCACGGTCACGTAGCCGCCCATGAGTTCCTTGCCTTCGGCGAATGGTCCATCGGTCACTTTTTTGGCGGTGCCGCTCACCACTTTGCCCACGGGTAGCAGCTGTTGCCCGCCGGTGAGCTTGCCTTGCGCTGCCAAGCCGCCCAACCACTCGCCCCATTTGGCGAGTTGAGCTTGCATTTGTTCTGGAGAAAAATTTTTAGCGCCTTCGTCGGCACCGCGGAAAATCAGCATGAATTCTTTCATGTTGTTTAGAATTTTAGTTAAAAAAAATGAATTACGATTGCTCGACGAATGAGTAAGACAAAACTGGACAGGAAAAGATGATTTTTTTTTGAAAAAAATTTATTTCCGGGTTTTATCGCTTTACAAACCTGATAATCAGATTACTACATTTACGATTAAAAACAAAAATGGCAGTAAAAGGATTTACTGCCATCAAAAAGGTTTATAGTCAATTTACTTATAAGTTCTATCGATTGTCGAAATCATCATTATCAAAGCCGGTGGTATCCTCCGGTATGCCTTCTACCGCGCAGCCCGCCGGGCGTTCCTGGGTGACATAGAGTGTAATCTGCTCGCCCATGCGAATGGTCTGAAATTGTACGTATTCCGGTTCTTGCTTCCAGATATAAGCGCTGTTCAAATCCGTTACTTCTCCTACAATATTGCCGACCGCCAGATTATTGGCACTGATAATAAAGGAAGCAGCTTCATACGTTTTGCACACTAAATCAGGGATTTCTACAAAATCAGCGCTGCGCTCGGTCACCACAAATTCCAGCAAACTCCCTCGGGGCAATTTGATTCCCCGCCGCAAATCTTCATCGGTGATTTTTTGATCTTTATAATAAAAATATAAAATCGTATTTGGCTCCATTTTCGCGTCAAACTGCCGCTCTTTGATACTGGTTTTAAAGCCCCGGCTTTCTACCGCTGCTTTGTACTGATCAAATAAATACCGACCAACCAGGGTCGGCAATTCTGTCTCACTCGGCACACTCTTGATGATGGTCAGGTAAATCCGCCGACGCTGCTTTACGCGCGAAAACGGCAAGGGGTCTTGATCTACAATGGTTCCGGGGGCTTTGCCTTCGTTGCTGCCGCTCGCATCAATCGAATCAATCACCACCATACGGAAACTGCGGTCGCGGGCGCGGCGCGTGGCTTCATCCAGCGACATCCCGATGTAATTGCCTACCTGCACCGATTCGTTGTGGCGCGTGTAAATGCGCAAAACCAAACCCAGCAAAAACAACAGTGCAATCATCGTGCCCAGCCAGACCGCAAAGTTTTTGAGGAAAATAGGCGAACTGATGAATAGCCAGATTTCATTGGCAATACGCTTGGTATTTTCCCACAGTAATTCGGGTGAAAACGGCGAAACCGCAGTTGTTCGTTCTTCGCGCGCTTGTAAAATCGGTGGATAATTGCCAGGCGTAGGCTGCACGGGCACCGCCGTAATCGGTTCAGCGGGCGCACCCAAAGGATGAAATGCCGGGCTTTCATGAATAACCGGCTCTACCGCAGTAGCTTCAACGGTAGTAGGTTCAACCACCAACGCTTCCCGCTGCTTCTTCTGAAACGCGAAGGTCAGAATTTTATCAATAAACTCGTAAGGCTTGTAATTATTGAGCGCCGCCTGGTGGAAAATGGCAGTCGCCGGCGTCATACCCGGCAGGGAATTGACTTCAATCACCAGCGTTTCGGCATGGTTGTTTTCATACACCCGCACAAAGGCATCAATCCGCGCATAGCCTTGTACATTCAAAATACGGGCAGCACGCTCCAGATCACTTTTCACCTGCTTGGCAATTGCATCATAGTCAGGTTTGAAACGAGCCGGCGTAATATTTTGCCCTTCGCCTGCCAAAAACTTCTCCTCCAAAGATAAAACCTCGCCACTCGCCAGGGTTTCCGAGGGTTCAAACATTTCATAACGCAGACTGCCATCGGCATTATAATGCGTAAGAAAACCGCCCGTGATTTCCATAAAACCCTGTGAACCGTTGGCGGTGATCAGGTTTTCAAACAAAATTTCGCCCTTGCGGGGAAATTCTTCTTTGGGTTTTAATTTCAAGGTGCGACGCGCTTCCTCTCCTTCCTGCCCCAGCGGACGGTACATCAATCGTACAAAAGCCTCTAACTGCTGACGCGAACTGATTACTTTTACCGCCGAACTGCAACCATCGTCCACCGGTTTGGCAATAAACGGATAACGGAAGCGACTTTCAATGCGGCTGAAGTAATCCTGTGGATTGGCATCATAATCGGATTTTTTTAGTACCAATTGATCCGCAACCGGGAAACCATTATTTTTTAAAGCTTTTAAAGTTTGATGCTTATTGATGGTAATAGCCGAAGATAAAGCATCCGAACCATTATAGGGAATATCATATTTATCCAGTTGCTCCTGGAGTTGCCCGTCTTCGCCGGGTCGCCCGTGCAGGGCAATGAACACGCCATCTACGTTGCGCTGCAAGTCTTCAAACGTCATGAGGCGCGGCTCGAATATTACATCACGCGAACCATATTTTTGCGTTATTTCAAAACATTGCGCCTTGATGTATTCAATTAATGGATGCTTTTTAAAATGTAATATTTTATCGCGAATATCATCCGCATTATCTTTTAATAACAAATTGATCGGGATGCGATACATTTGATAATTATAATCCTCGCCGGTTAAAAACACGGGCATGGGATCATATTTATCCGAACTGGATAATTTTTCATACACATTCCGACCACTTTCCACCGAAATATGCCGCTCAAACGAGTAACCGCCCAGAACGACCGCAATATGCCGCTGTTTTGCCGTTGCCGATTGCAAATCCGTGATATTCAGGTCTAAGAGATCAAGCAGGGTCTTGTACGCCGCCCGGTCGGGATGCTCGCTGAGCCGCTCCTGCAAAGACACCCGAATGATGAAGGTCAGGAATTGCGAAGGATTCAGCCCGATTTCTGCTGCCTGGTGGAAAAAGAAAGACGAAGGCAACATGCCCGACGTGGTATTCGGGTCATTCAGGAAGATTCGACCTTCCGGGGTAATGAAGCCATCGATGCGCGCATACACGTGGAAGCCCAATTCTACAAACAGCCGCTCCGCTTCCTTGCGAATCTGATTGATTTGTTCTTCCGGCAGATCAATGGGGGTGAGCTTGCGCGACAAACCCGGCATGTATTTCGAGCGATAGTCAAATACTTCGCTGCCTTTTACAATCTCGGTAGGTGGTAAGCCGACCGCCGTGCCGTCTTCCTTGCGAATAACGATACACGAAAACTCCCGTCCGCGAATAAATTCTTCTACAATGACCTGCCGCTCGCTCAAATGCCCTTCCAACACAAAAACGCCTGCATTGAGGTCAGCATTGACGGCTTTTTCGTTTAAATAATCGAGCAGCTGCTCCGGATGATAAAAAGTAATGCGTTCGCCATCAAACTGGACATCCATCGGGAAGCCCAAGCCATCGCGAATATCCGTCAGGAAACGAATATAATCTTCGCGCTCAAATTCACTACTGTTGCGCCAACGTTCTACCGGAATCAATTCCCGGAAGAATGCCCGATTCACGGCTTCTTCAAAAGCTTCCAGCCCGCCCTGCTCATCCACAATCGACACCCCGATAGACGAACCCTGATTTGCCGGACGAATCACAATCGGAAAACCGACCGTCTCCACCGCTTCCTGATAAAATGCCCCCACATTGCCATCCGTCCATTCTACCCGATTCAACACGCGGATTTTCGGTGCATCAAAGCCCAGTTCTTTCATCAACTGCTTTTGCCACACCTTATCCATCCCAATCTCGCTGGGGCGCACCCCACTACCCGTATAAGGAATTTGCAGATCGTCGAGCTGCTGCTGAATTTGCCCATCTTCGCCGTACTCACCGTGCAGCGCCAGAAAAGCCACATTGATCAATTGCGGCAATTCCTGCGGTTCAATTTTCCGACCCACGCGATTGATAATCGCCGTTTGCTCTTCGGGCGTCAGGCGTCCGAGGCTTTCCACATAAATCTGAAACCCATGCGCGGAAGGCGGCAGCGTGTCCACCGGCGGAAAGAAATCGCGGATCGAACCTTTATAAATATAATGCCAATCGAGCAGAATAAAATTGCGGAAGCTATCCACAAAGATGGGAATCGGCTCAAAGAGGGTTTTATTCAGATTATCATACACCGTACGTCCACCGGCGAAAGCAATTTCACGCTCGCGGGAAGGACCACCGAAAAAAATACCTACGTTAATCTTCATCGCGCAGTTTTCCTAATATAATATTTGCTTTGCTGGTGCTTTTGATACGCTTACCTGGCGCAGTTACCCTGGCGGCTACCTTGCAAACGATGCGCCGTATCCAAAGTAACCCTGCTATAGCATCTCCGCCCAGCCCACTGATTTTTCAGCGAAAAATCGTGGACAAAGATAAGAAAAGTTTGCCAATGGCTACTTGCAGTCAGGGGCAATGTTCAAAGTTTAGCCAAACTACCTTCCACTTTTTAACACCTCCGCCCCAAGTACCCCTCCCGGTTAACCGCTACAAACGCTTTGACTTACCTGAATAGGTGAATGGTGGATTCAGGGGTTATTAACGTCCCAACACGGCTTGAATAATGGACGGTCTGTATGGATTATTTGATAAAAACTTATCTTTATTGCGCCAAACAGGGGTCTTGGGTAATGGCTGTAAACTGCCGGTGAATTGGGCAATCATTAAACACAAGCAACGGATGATCAAATCTTTATTATGAAAACTTTACTTGATCTGGATACCTGGAACCGCAAGGAACATTATCACTTTTTTTCGCGTATGGACGAGCCGTTTTTTGGCATTGTGGTGGACGTGGACGTGACGAAAGCCTACGCTAAAGCGAAGGAACTCGGTATTACCTTTTTTCAGTATTATTTATATCTGGCTTTAAAAGCTGCCAATCAGATTGAAAATTTTCGCTATCGCATTGAAAATGAGCAGGTTTACTGCTATGATGCGGTGCATGTATCGGCAACCATCGGGCGGCAGGATGGCACTTTTGGGTTTTCATTTATCGAATATGATGCGGCTTTACCAGATTTTATTAAAAATATGAATGCGGAAATTGAAGCGGTACAAAGCACGCCGGGCTTGCGTTTCAACGACAATGCCAAACGTATTGATACGATTCATTTCTCGGCTTTGCCGTGGCTGCATTTTACGGGTCTGACGCATGCGCGGAGCTTTACGTATCGCGATAGTGCGCCGAAGATTTCGGTGGGTAAGTTTGTAAAACAAAACGATCAACTGCTGATGCCGGTGGCGATTTATGTACATCATGGTTTGGCGGATGCGTATCATGTGGGGCAAATGGTGGAGTTGTATCAAATGCTGCTGAAAGAATGAAAGAATGAAAGGATGAAGGAATGAAAGAATTAAGAATGAAGGGATGAAGAATTAGTAATGAAATGTTAAGTGTGATAATAGGCGCTTTTTTACAATTTTAAAACGATGGTTAAGGGATTGATCTAACCTTTGCTCGCCTTATTCTTTCTACCCAAAAGAACCAAAGGTGTACTACCGGTCATGCCAAGAGTAAAGATGCGATTTTTGCGGGCGCATATTCATAAGAAACTGATTATCAGGCTTCGATTGTTTTTAATTATTTTCATCATTATGCTGGGGGTGCTGGGGTATGAGGTGTTCAAAGGGTATGCGAATGCCTGGACTGTGCTGCTGGCGATATCGGGGAGTCTGGGTATTGGATTTCTAGCCTCGCGCCGCATGAAGTTGCAATGGGATGCCGAAGCTGCCAAAGTGGTGAAAAGGGTAGATATGGCGGGCGTTTTGGTGTTGTCCTTGTACGTCATTTTTGCATTTACCAGAAAAACTGTACTGGCAAATTGGTTTCAGGGGCGGGAGTTGTCGGTGGTACTGCTGGCAGTTGCGGCGGGGGTGATGCTGGGGCGTTTATTGGGCATGCGTTGGCGCATTAAAAAAGTATTACGTAAAGAAAATATCATTCCATTACATCCAAATAATAATATTATGACCATTCAACGTGATGGGCTTGACCTTCATTATATTGAAAAAGGCAGCGGCGATATTACCTTATTATTTATACACGGCGCTTTTATCGATCATACGTATTGGCAGGCGCAGCTCGATTTATTTAGTGAAAAATATCATGTGGTGGCGCTGGATCTGGCGGGGCACGGCAAATCCGGTCAAAATCGCAGCAACTGGACGATTGAAGCTTTTGGGGAAGATGTAATAAAAGTCATGCAGGATTTACATTTACAAAATGTAATAATTATCGGGCATTCGATGGGCGCTGATATCATGTTGGAAGCGGCTGTGGGAAATCCTGAACCGGTGATTGGTTGTATTGCGGTTGATTATTTTAAAATGGCAGGAACGGAAATGCCCGCCGAATTTCAAGCACAAGTACCTGGTATTCTGCAAAATATGCGCGATGATTTTGCCAATACGTCGGAGTGGTATGCCCGGCAAGCTTTGGTTACACCTGAAACTGATCCTGCCATCGTTAATCGTGTTGTACAGGATTATCGGCAAGCTTATCCACCGATGGGTGTAAGTTCATTGGAGTCGGTATTTAATTATTGGCAGCGCCAAGGGGATTTATTACAACAATTACCCTTTAAATTATACCTGATTCAATGCGATTATTACCCGACGAATGAAGCAGCATTACAAGCCTGTGTAAAATCGGGCTACGAAATCACTTATATTCACGTCACGAGCCATTATCCGATGATCGAAAACCCCGATGATTTTAATCGCTTATTACAACAATTGCTGTATAAAATTGCGCATGAAGTAAATAATATGCAGTGATTTATCATTTACCATTGATTATTTACTATTTACCATTTAATGTTGACTATTTATGATTTGTGATTGCATATTTTAAAATTTCTGTATAACTTACAGGAAAAAATAAGCACCATGGCGGAGTTAAAAACCAAACCAAATGACCTGAATGTCAATGCGTTCCTTGATGCAATTGCCGATGAAAAGCGTCGGGCAGATTGTTATAAAATGGTGGAAATCATGGAGGAAGTCATTCAGGAAGCTCCGAGAATGTGGGGTCCGAGTATCGTCGGTTTTGGGGAATATCATTATAAATACGCCAGCGGGCGGGAGGGCGATTGGTTTATAACGGGCTTCGCTCCACGTAAAAACGATTTAACCCTCTACATCATGGGTGGCTTGAAGCGGCAGCAGGCATTGCTGGAACAACTCGGCAAACATAAAACCGGCAAAAGCTGTCTTTATATTAAAAAATTAGACGATGTAAATATCGAAGTATTAAAACAAATGCTCGTGCAGGGCGCAGAAGCAGTGAGGACGGGGCAGGTGGAGTTTTAGGTATTGGATATTAGATATTGGATATTAGATATTGGATATTAGATATTGGATATTAGATATTGGATATTAGATATTGGATATTAGATATTGGATATTGGATATTTTCCAATTTATTCATTCCTTCATTATTCATTTACGTCACACCACCCCACTCAAATCCACATGTTCGCGCATCATCTTGATCGCCCGTTCGGCTTTCCAGAGGGTACGCAGGTGAATTTTTACCGCTATTCGACTGATTTTCAAGGCTGCACCGTAGGTATCCAACGTCGTAGAGATGACGGGAATTTTATATTTGTCAATATAGTCCTGGCGGTTAAAATTTTGTAAAAAATCAGGAACGAAATCCGCTACCCCATTGATGATAATGCCTGCCAGCGGTGAGCCTTCAATGTGGCGTTCCGCGGTGAGTTCTTCCAGCACTTCGAGCACACGATTGAGCCGATTGCAACTGACAATCAACAACAAACGTTCAAAATGTTCGACTTCGCGTCGTTCGACCAAAGCGCCCGACACAATATTTTCTACCCAATTATCCAAATATTCTTCATTAAAAACGGTGCGCCCTTTCACCGCCTGGCGGATGGTTTCCATGATTGGATGAGTCAGCACTTTATCATACGGCAGCACACCCAGTAATGGAATGCCCCAACGGTCGAGCTTTTTACTCACCAGGGTGCGTACTTTATCCATTTTTTCCGTCAGCACTTTGTTTATGATAACCCCATGAATCGGAACATTTAGTTCACGAAATAAAGCGAGCTTTACATTGAGTTCGTCAATCGTGCTGCCCACACCACCCTCTACCACCATGATTACTTCAGCCCCTAATGCTTTCGCCACGTCCGCATTGGAGAGGTCCACTACACTGCCCACGCCCGGATGCCCGGTGCCTTCATATACCACCACATCATGTTTTTCGTCTAATACCGCGGCGGCATGTAATATTTTTTCTTTAAAATTAAATTTGGTTGGATTTTCCAGATAGGCGGTCGTCACGCCACTGCCAATAATGACCGGACTGTGCAAATCTGCCTGCAATTCAAAGCCCATCATTTTGGAAAAAAGCAGCGCATCTTTATCCACTTTCAACTCACCCAGGTCCACAAATTCCTGCCCCACCGGCTTGCAATAACCTACATTATAACCGCGCTCGCGCAGCACCGAGTAGATGCCCAGCGTACAAGTCGTTTTACCTACATGTTGGCTCGTTGCAGCCACATAAATTCGTTTACTCATGCTGTGTTAGAAGGTTGATGGGTTGATGGGTTGACGTGTTGATACGTGATCAACTTTTTACCCCATCAACTAAAACGGGTTCCGGTGTTGCATAAACGTTGCGAAAGCGCAATTTCTTATGATACGGAAACACATCTACAATTTCGCCGCGCCGCAGCTTATCCTGGCGCTGCTGCCAGAAATCCACTTCATACAAATCGCCATGCAGCCGGAAAAATATTTCTTTTATATCATTTCTGCCAATGAGAAATTTCGTGAATTCCTCCGGAAAAACGTCATTGGGACCAACGGAAAACCAGGGTTCGCCAAACAGATCATAATCGTCGTGCTTGGATTGTGGAATTTTACGGAATTTGCAATCCGTTAAAAAACAAATCTCGTCATAATCATAAAAGACGACTGTGCGCAAACGCGTCACCCCAAAATTTTTCAACAACATATCACCAGGGAAAATATTCACTGCCGCAAGCTGTTTAATGGCTTTGCCATAATCATCAATCACCTGCTCGGCTTCTTCCAGCGTGGCTTTTTCGAGGAAAAGATTGAGTGGTATCATCTTTTTCTCAATATACAAGTGCTTGATTTCGAGCTGTCCATTTTGGATTTTCACCTTGGAAGGTGCTTCGCGTAGTAATTCTTCCACCAGATCATCCGAAAAACGATTCAAATCGATTACAAAATTTTCAAACATGTGGCTATCCGCCATACGCCCCACGCGGTCGTGCAGCGACACGAGTTCATATTTTTCCTTGACTTCCTGTTCGGTTACATTTTTGGGCGGCGGGAAATAATCTTTAATGACTTTAAACA
>JBKBWT010000019.1:0-14467 GCA_046314415.1 Saprospiraceae bacterium | reverse complement strand
ATTATAAGAGGGTAATGTAAATACGCTCATCACCATCCCCTTGATACCCGGCGCTATAATGAATTTGTCGTCTGATTTTGCCAAATGCCGCAAAAAATCCCGATAAAGTACGGTTTTTCCGTGCTTTACAAATCCAATCGAATTATATAATTCGCTCATGCTTTTAAAAGGCAGAATCGTTTGTAAAAAATCCACCATTTCGCTGGCGATATCGGTATCCACCAGAAAATACGAGCGATTGTAACTAAATATCGAGCTTACATCATTATGTTCGCTTAATAAAGCGTCTATATATATGCCATTTTCTTCATGTAACAAAGGTAATACAAACGGGTGAATGCGCTCGTCGAGGCACAAACGCCCTACTAAATAAGCGCCTTTATTGCGAAAAAAAACCGATTTCAACATTTCAATCCGCGCACCGCGCATGGTTTTGCGCTCCCGGTCGAGTTTTTGCTGTAAAGCCGACACAATACAGGCAATATCGCGCTCCAGATTTTCGAAGGGTGCATCGAAGGGATAACACGCAAACAGCTGACGTACAGTAGTTTCCAGCGGCGTAGCCAGAAAAAAAGTATGATAAATCGGCACCGTAGATTTGAATTCGCGATAAGAGCCGGTGGCGTGTACAAACATCAATTCTTCATCGGCGCTCAAGCCCTTATGTGTATGGCGAAAAACGGAGTTATAATATGTTTCTGCAATATTACGGGTATTAAAATTTAAGATTTCATCTAAATATAACTGCTTCATTTCGTGCCACATATCGCGATCTGTGGCGCGTTCGCCCAGAAAACTACGCACTTTTTCCACGGTTGCGCCTACGCTTTCGCGGTAGAGGGTCAATCGTTCGCGCGAATCGGCTTGCGTACCGTGCCAGTCCCGATGTTCAAAACGGATTTTGGCACGCTTGGTAATGCGCTTGAACCGGTGGTAATAATTAATATAATCGCCTAATATGATATAAGCGGCATCATAAGGTATTAATTTTCGGAACATAGGGCAGTATTTTTAATGTAATACTGAAACAATAAATTACATAACGAAATCCAGCATATTTACAAGGAAAGTAAATAATTTAGTGACTTATTTACTAAATTATTCCAACTTTCCTGCACGCTTTCACACTTGCACCTAAAGATAAGGACTTGTACGGCTATTCTGGTATGATCCGTAGCAGAATAATTATGGACTCATTGAGTGGGCATTCCAGCTTCCGGCGGTGCATCAACCGCTCGGTACAACAGTTGTACCACGCCCGAAGGGTAAGATTTTACATTTGTCAATTGTAAATATGCCTGTTTTTTGAGCGCAGTAAACAGCGGAATACCCCTGCCTAAAATGGTGGGAATAATGGTAATAATGTATTCATCAATTAAGTGTGTATTATATAATTCTGCAATAATTTCGCTGCCACCAATGAGCCAGATGTCTTTACCAGCCTGGTTTTTGAGCGTTTGCGTGAAATGACAAATCTGCTCGGGAACAAATTTTACATTAGGATTTTTCTTTATGGCTCTATCGCGGGTAAAGACAAAATTTTGCAGATTTTTGTAAGGAAACTCGCCAAATTTAAGCACATCGCGGTAGGTTTTACCGCCCATAAGCGTAGTATCAATCGTTGTAATAAAATCATGATAACCGTAGTCGTTGCCGTCGGTAGGCAACCAATCGAGTGCGCCGTCGGGGCGAGCAATAAAGCCATCGAGACTGCTGGCGATAAATAATTTTATTTTACGCATAGGTTTCTGGTTTGGGCTTAGTTACAAATGTAGATTTATTCTACAATGTAAAGCAATTTACGAAGTTTAACCACTTGATCGTTAAAAAATATTTTGAATCGGAATTATCGGACCGTTATCCAAATCCAGCAAGGCATTAATCAGCCGAGCCTGCGAAAAACGGTGTAAATCTGCGGGGCGCAGGGGGCTACTTTTGATTAGCTCTATGTCCAGTAAATATTGACGTTTGGTGCCGGGCAGCAGCGGGGTAGCGGGCGTTAGCCATTGATTGCCATCCCAAAATACAACATTTGCGTAAGAAGTATCCGTTAAAAACCCATTTTTAACAATCAAAATATCATCGGCGGTCGTGTGCTGCAATAATTCGGTAAAAACGTTGCGATCGAGGTATTTGTAGGAATAGTCCAGTTCATTGGCTTCGATCAATTGCAAGCTATGAATTGGTTTGATTTGGTAGGGGGTAAATTCGATATTTATAATATCTATATCATAAATCACTCGACATTTGTAAATATTTTCACTCAAATTATCAGGAATGGCAATAATATTATGTAAATCAATATCATACTGGCTGTTGAAAAGCATCCGCCGGGTGCGGTTCAGGCGAGCATTGTGATAAGACACATTATACAATTTACCATTTTGTACTTTAATGGTTTCCAGGCAGGTTTTCATTTTTTCTGCTTAAATTTGGTTTGTCGCTCCGACAAAATTCGTATTAAACTTTTACTTAAAAAACCTTTGCACCTGAATTGGTTTTTATGCTGGTATTGGAGCGTGGGCTTTTTTCAAAAGGCAAATACACTTTATCTATCATTTCCTGATACTCTTTTTCGGCTTCGCTAAAAGCCGTAATGCCGCCGCCGCTCTTGTAAATCAAGCCATTAGGCGTTTGCTCGATGAAGCGAATCAGCACACCACAATCCACATTTGCACCATCAAAAATGCCAAAAATACCTGTATAAAAACCGCGTTCGTACTGCTCCGCTTCGCGAATGATGTCCAATGTCTTGGGCTTGGGCGCACCGCTGATAGAGCCGGCGGGCAGCAATTGAAAAATGACATCGCCCAAATTTTCGGCAAAATTGGGTGGCAGCTCGCCTACGATTTTGGAGCTTACTTGCAGCAAATGCTTCCCGTTGGTGCGCACCTGTTCTACATAGCGAAGTCGTTCTACCTCAACATTTTTTGTAATGATACTCAGATCATTACGAATTAAATCTACGATGGTATGATGTTCGGCAGTTTCTTTCGGATCGCTTAAAATCACTTGCGCAGCATCGGGGACAGCCGCGTCAATCGTGCCTTTCATCGGGAAGGAAGCAATTTTACCCTGGCGGATTTGCACAAAAATTTCGGGCGAAAAGCAGACAAAATGATCGCGCCACCAAATTTTATACCGTGCTTCACTACGCAGAAAGATTTCCTTTAATGTGATATTTGTTTCAATGGGCGTGGGGCAGGTCAGGTTGACCAAAAAGCTGTTGCCGGCTTGAATATGCTGCTTGACTGTATTAAATTTTGGCAGGTATTCAGCAAAGGTCAACGGATATTTTTTGAAAAAAAATGGTTTGGACAGTACTTTCGGCGGCTGATAGTTTTTAAAACCATTGACGGAATAAAGTAACGCTTGAGGGTTAACTGCGCTAAGTGGCTGTATAAGAGGGTTTTGCATTAAAAAATCCACCATAAACAAAAACGGCACCCCGCGTTTGCCCAATTCATTCATCTGTATGATGGCGTGTTCCTGGCTGCTCATATTCGTCCCCATAACATTAAACGGACGGCAAAAGTTTCTTTTGGCTACTTCAAGAGCGAATCCTGCGGGCTAGAACGAATGGATTGCGCAAACATCCGACAAATTTGCAAAGAGTAGTTCTTGAAGTGAGCGCGGATGCCTATTTTTGTCAAAATGCAATCGCCAGTAAGGGATTGAGCATTGGTTATTAATAATTAATTATCAGCTTTAAAATTGACTATCAATCTTTTACAATAAAACAATTAATTATTTGTAATAAGTTTGACGCCTTATTATTCATTTAATAATATTAAATTATATCGCTATATCATTCATTTAATTTAAATTAATCTACATTTAATATGAAAATTAAACTTACCCTGCTGTTAACCTTGCTAACCAACTTCTTAATCGCTCAAAGCAGCCTCTGGCAGGATGTAGCCAAAAGTGAACTCCCGGCGCTGGATAATCCTGAAAAAGAACTGAATTTACGCCATGCCCGTAGTTTACAATTAAAATTTACCGCCATGCGTAATTTATTGGCTAAAGCACCTTTAGAAAATACAACTGCCGCCAGGCGCAATCCGCTACGCTTGGAATTGCCGATGCCTGACGGTTCAATGCAGTGGTTTGAGGTGATCGAGTCGCCGGTAATGGAGCCAGGATTGGCAGCAAAATTCCCTGATATTCAGTCATTTAAAATAGTACACCAGGAGCATAAAACGATCACGGGTCGAATAGACATCTCGCCGGTGAATTTTCATGCGATGATTGACTGGAACAACCGTGCCGTATTTATTGACCCGGCAGTGTGGACGAACAATGAATTTTACCATGCGTACTTTGAAGACGAAGTAAACCCAGGCGCTGCGCTTGCTTGCGGTGTGCCTGCGGGTGAACATATAGCGGAATATTTGCAAGCGCAAGAATTGGACGCTCCGGTTCAGACCAGAGATGCGACGAATACTGCCTTGGATTTACGTACTTTTCGCATTGCCATTTCCACCACCGGAGAATTTGCGCAGCGTTTTGGTGGCACAACCATGAGCGTGCTATCCGCAATTAATACTGTAGTAAACCGTGCCAATCAAGTATTCGAGCGCGATGTAGCCATCCGCTTGATCCTGATTAATAATAACGAGCGCTTGATTTCGCTTGACCCGGCAACGGATCCTTATACCAACAGCAATCAGGGAAGAAATTTGATCCAGCAACAAGTGCAGGTATTCGGCAATGTTTTTCGGATTAGTTTTCAGGAATATGACTTGGGTCACGTATTTACGGGCGATTGCGATGATGTCGGGGGTATTGCATCTTTGGGCGTTTGTGGCAACGCACGTGCTGCCGGTGTGAGTTGTTTCAGAGGTGGGTTGGAGAGTACCGCCCTGCGCGTCTTTGCGCATGAGGTGGGGCATCAGTTTAGTGCAAGCCATACTTTTGGGTCAGGGTGCGATCCGGATCAACTCAGCCCCAGTACAGCCTTTGAACCCGTTTGCGGAAGCTCGATTATGTCTTACTCTGGCAATCCGATTCCCTTTTTTCACAGCTTCTCCATTCAACAGATTACCAATTACTCCCGGACGGGAACAGGTAGCGGCTGCGCCAGCATTGTACAAGTGCAAAATAATGAACCGGAATTAACCCTGAATTATCCCAATGGATTTTACATTCCTATACAAACACCTTTCGAGCTAAATGCGACGACTACGGATGCCGACAATGACCCCTTAACTTACTCCTGGGAACAATTAGACCCGGATGGTGCGCTCTTCCCAATGTTGACACCAAGTAACAATCCTAAACGGGTCTTCCCAAATTTGAATAGTATTCTCAATGATTTTATCAATGCCGATGGCAGACTTCCGGATACAACCCGTGATATGAGTTTTCGATGTCTGGTGCGCGACAATCGCACGCAGGCGGGCGCTTCGGTGTGGAAGGATGTCAAATTCAAAGCAACCAAAGAAGCCGGACCTTTCCGCGTGACTTTCCCGAATGATGATACGGTGCAATGGACCGCCGGTGCCTACGTAGAAGTGCGCTGGGATGTAGCGAATACGGATAAAGCATTGGTCAATTGTAAATCGGTCAACATTTTACTTTCAACCGATGGGGGTTTGACCTTTCCGATTGTGCTGGCACAAAACGCTCCGAATACCGGAACAGCCAAAATTCCTGTCCCAGAAGTTGCAACGAATCGGGCGCGCGTACGCATTGAAGCGGCTGACAATATTTTCTTTGATATTTCCAATCGGAATTTTCAAATATGGCCCGCCACTCGAAGCGGATTCACCTTAAATGCAACGCCGCGGGGCATTTCGCAGCAGTGCTTGCCACAACCCTTACAGTTTACTGTACAAACCGATGATATTCTGGGCTTTAACACACCTTTGACCTTGTCAGTGGAAGGAAATTTGCCTACAGATGCAGTAGTGACGTTTGCTAAAAATCCCGTTGCGCCATCAGAAGCGACAACCTTGACAATTCAGTTTAAAACCCAAATTGAAGGTACTTTCAATCTGGAATTGAAAGCAACTGCCAATAATGTCTCGCAATCCATTCCGCTCAGTTTTAGTACTGTCTCGAATGATTTTTCACAACTTGCTCTTTTACAGCCAGTTAATGGAGCATCCAATATTGGTATTTCGACTTCTTTTGCCTGGCGCAAATCGCCGAATGCAAATACATACGACTTTGAGTTGGCGACCAGCCCGACTTTTGGCAACACCGTGATTGCCAGCGTAAGCAATTTACAGGATACGACCTACATGTCAAACCAACTACAATTTGAAGAAAATCGCCTTTACTTCTGGCGCGTCCGTCCGGTCAATGAATGCGGTAAGGGTGCCTTCCTGGAGCCTTCCGTATTCCGCACTGCCGCGGTATCTTGTGCTTCTACCGCAAGTGCGAATGTACCGGTGAATATTTCCGCTTCGGGCTTACCAACGGTCAACTCTGTCGTCAACATTCCGACTCAAGGTATTATCAATGATATTAATATTCCGCAAATTCGCATCAACTACGAAACGGTACGCAACCTCCGGCTAACGCTCATTAGTCCGGCAGGTACCGAAGTGATTTTGTACGATCAGTCTTGTACCAACAATACGACCCGACTGGAAACGGGCTTTGACGATGAAGCGCCAGGCGCAATTGTTTGTCCGCCGGCCAACCGTACGGTGGTTCGACCGGTACAAGCGCTATCGGCTTTCAAAGGACAAAATACGGCTGGCACCTGGACACTGCGCACCCGCGTAGTCACTGCCGGTGGTGGCGGCTCTATCCAAAGTTGGAATATTGAGTTTTGTAGTACGCTGTCGCCCAATAATCCTTCTCTGCTGAAGAATGATACTTTGAAAGTGCCCCCGGGCAAAACCAATACTTATACCCGCAATCAATTGGAAGTAACGGACACCGACAATACGCCTACGCAATTGACCTATCTGCTGGTCACGCTGCCCCAACATGGCACGCTGCTGCGCGGAGGTGCACCCTTACAAGTGGGAAGCACATTTACCCAGGCGGAAATCAACAATTTCCAACTGCAATACACGCATAATGGCAATAATGCTACTTTCGACAGCTTTCTTTTTGTGGTAGAAGACGGTACCGGCGGCTGGTTACCCACACAAAGAGCTAATATTCAAATAGATGCGAATGCAACTGTTGGCGTCAATGATTTATTGAATGACAATGCCGTAATGGTTTATCCGAATCCAACGCGTGATCTGTTGAATGTGCAGTTTAATGAATTGCCGAAAGGGGCAGTGTTACTAAGCTTATTCAACGCGCAAGGACAAGAGGTGCAACGCGAGCGTTTTGACTATGCAGCTCAAACTTTGCAATTGAATACCAATCAGTTACCAAGTGGCATGTATTTCCTCACAGTGCGTACTGCCGAAGGAATGGCAACAAAGAAGGTAACCATACAGCATTAATATTTGATGCTATAAGTTAAATTAGAATAAGCGCTATTTATATTATAAAATAAGATATACTTATTAAATGGCACACTGCAAGCAATGTGCCATTTAATTTTTGTCGGCTATTTACATAACCTTCATTACCTGCTTCATACATACATTCACTTTTGTAATTTTATACATATTCAGAAACCGTTATTATATGATTCCATGAAATGGATTATAGGCTGCTATTTTTTATTATTCCTCCTGCCTTTACACAGTCAAAATGGCACCAAATATTGGCATCCGCTAGCACGAACCGAAGCAACCATTCCATTTGCATCGGCTGCTAATTATCAGGTGTATCAATTGGATTTAGCTCAGTTACAAACTAGTTTGTTACAAAAAGACGGACAGCCTTTACGCATCACGTTGCCCTTGCCCGATGGTGACTTTTACACGATTGCCTTGGAAGAAACTTCAGTAATGGCGTCGGAATTGGCAATGCGTTACCCTGCTATTCGAACCTTACGGGCAGCACCAAATGCCGCACCGGCACGAGTTGATCTTTCACCGGACGGGTTTCACGCGATGCTCGAAATAAATGAGCGCACCGTTTACGTCGATCCAATTAGAAATGAATACAATAAATATATATCTTATTATGCAGATGATTTTGTAAGTACGACTATTTCGAGTTGTGCTACTCAATCCTCCGATACTTCCTTAGAATTAACAAGCGATCTGATTCAACAGCGGGAGAATGCTGTCAGTCTGCGTGTATTCCGGCTGGCGGTGGCTTGCACCGGTGAGTTTGTACAACAATTTGGCGGAAATGTACAAAGTGCATTAGCAATGGTGGCAAGCGCGGTAAATCGTATGAATCATATTTATGAACGAGATTTAAGTGTCCGTTTTCAATTGGTTGCCAATAATGATCAACTTATTTTTACCAATCCAGCCACAGATCCTTTTCCAACTACTGATCAGGTGAGCGAAATTTTGAATAGAAGTAGTTATATTTTTGAATACAACTTACCGATTTCCCTAAGGCAATATGACTTAGGGCATATTTTTGTCGTAAATTGTGCAGGTGCAAATGGCATCGCCCATTTGCGTAGTCTGTGTCGGAATAATCGGGCGGGCGGCGTTACTTGTTTTACTTCGGCTGATTTAGATGCTGTTGTCACAAATATTTTTGCCCATGAAATAGGGCACCAAATTGCTGCAAATCATACTTTTAGCGCTTCTTGCAATACTTTCCAATATTTTGTTGGGCTGGAACCATTTTGTGGGCATAGCATCATGTCCTACAATTTGCAGGATAAACTGCCTTATTTTCATGCGATTTCCTTACAGAATATGCTTACCGTCATCCGACAAAGAAGCGATGAAGGCTGTGGAACCATAGTGCCTACGGTCGAGAATACAGCTCCCACGGTAACGCATGCCCATCGCAACGGACTCTATATTCCCATTCAAACGCCCTTCGCGCTGGAAGCGTTGGGACAAGATGCCGATCAGGATTCACTCACGTACTCCTGGGAACAGAATAATCCTGGTGAAAACACCAGTCTTTTCCGAATGTTTGCGCCGACGCCCAATCCGCGCCGCACTTTCCCGGCAATGTCAACGCTCCTGAGCGGACAAAATGATCCATTCGAAGTATTGCCCACTGGCAATCAACAATTGAACTTTCGCTGCGTAGTGCGTGATAACCATTCCGGTGGTGGAGCAGTTGCCTGGACCGATGTAGAAGTGAATACCAATGCCAATGTCGGACCTTTTCAGGTGGTCTTTCCAAATGATCACAGTACCAGCTTAGAAATCGGCAGCTTCGTGGACATTCGCTGGGCAGTTGCGAATACGCATACGTTTCCGGTAAATTGCCGACAGGTGAACATCCGCTTATCTACCGATGGAGGCAATACTTATCCTTATACCTTGGCGAAACGCGTAGAAAATAATGGCTTTGCAACCGTGCAATTACCTACAGTGATCACTAAGCACGCACGCATTTTGATTGAAGCGGCAGACAATATTTTCTTTGACATCAGCGATACTGATTTTCAGATAAATGCACCAAACGAACCCGCTTATACCCTACAGGTCGCTCCCAGACAAATTCCACTGCATTGCTTACCCGAACCCTTAAGATTCCTAATTAGCATTGACACGCTTTTAGGTTATAACGAATGGGTTCAACTAGATTTAGTCGGGGAATTACCCGATGATGTGTCCGCCGTTTTTACGCAAAGCCGAGTTATCCCGCCGGCTCAAGTCGAACTGGTTTTTAATTTTCACGAACAAACGCAACAATTCTTTACTTTTCAAGTAAAGGCAACGAATGCTGCCGGTAGAATCATCCTGGTTCCAATTGATTTTACAATATTACCGAATCATCTTTCTAACTTACAAGCGGGTTACCCCGAAGATGGAGCACTTGTCTCATCAAGACAATCCTCTTTTTTTACCTGGGAAGCACCCATGGGAGCCCGTACCTATGATTTTGAACTGGCAACGACGCCTGCGTTTGGCACTTCCATTATTCGCAGTTTTGCCAACTTAAGTAGCCCAGCCTTTTTCCCCAATGTCAGATTTCAAGCCGGGCAGCTGTATTACTGGCGAGTTCGTGCCAAAAACGATTGTACCGAAGGTGAATTTTCTGAGCCTTTTGTTTTTAGCGGCGGTGCTTGCCGCCAATATCCTGTTGTTACCACGCCCATTCCTATTCCACCCAATCAAATCAGTCATGCGGAGGTATTTATTAAAGATTCTGTAATTATAAGTGATATTAATATGCTGAATCTGCGCATTAAAACGAATCAGGTAAATGCACTCCGGGTGAGCTTAATAGATCCAAGTGGTAGAAGAGAACTTGTATATGATCAGGCTTGCGGTTCTTCACAAAACATATTTCTTAATTTTGATGGAGAAGTCTTTAATACCTCCATCGCCTGCCCTCCCGAAAATGGACAAACCGTACGTCCGCGTGGCTTTTTTTCAAATTATTATGGTAAGAATGCTGCGGGTATTTGGACCTTGCAAATGCAAAATTATGCAAGCGGCAATTCATTGGGTGAACTACAGGCTGCTACGCTGGAAATTTGTGGCAATTTTCATAGCAGTACGCTCGTCCTGGCTCAAAATGATACGCTCTTTGTACCCAACCGAGGTAGCCAACGCTATACCCCTGCTCAACTTGAAATGGATCACTCCACCCAACAACTAACCTACACGCTCGTCGTCGCCCCGCGCAAAGGCGATTTACGATTACACGATACGCTACTAAAGGCTGGGAACCAATTCACCCAGCAGGATATCAACGATTTGCAACTCCAATATCTCCATAAGGGCGAAGCAGTGGGCATCGACAGTTTTACTTTTGTGGTGGAAGATGGCAGAGGCGGCTGGCTGCCCAAACAACGCGCTTACATCCAAATTCAACAAAATCCTACATCAAGTACCAATCAGCACTGGAACGAGCAGCATATAACAATTTTCCCTAATCCAACACAAGATTTACTAAATATTCAATTCAATTATTTATCAGAAAATGTAATAAAAATCAATTTATATAATATCAATGGACAATTATTACAATATAAGCAAGTGAATAATCCGACCACATTATTACAATTTAATACGAGTCATTTAGTAAATGGCATCTATTTTTTAAATATCCAGACAGCGCAAGGAAGTGTGACCAAAAAAGTGCTGATACAACATTAATCGAAAAATGGCATTGTATCTGCCAGCTCTGGTATTGTCTTTCGTGCACATTATCTTTGCCTTCAGGTAAAAAAATAATGAATTAAAAATTGAAAATCAATTATTTAAAAATAAGTAATTCCATTAATACCCCTCCGGCAGATTCACCAGGGAGCGATCATTTGCAAAATCATATAAAGTGCTGCGGCGCAGATCATAGTAAGCTTCCCAGAAATTGCGAAGCGAGGTGATATACGTGCGGCGGGCGGCTTCCTGTTCCTGCACCGCGATGTTCAAATCCGTAATGCCGATTTTACCAATATAATAACGATTACGCGTCATCTCCTGGCGTTTGCGCGACACTTCGTACGCACGCAAGGCACGCTGCACCTGACTGCGCACGAGATCGAACTGCTTGACTTTCAATAAGATATTTTGCTCAAAATTGACGCGCTCCTGGGAGACATTGAGGCGTTCGAGTTCAAGGTTGGATTGGGCAATTTCACGTCGGGCTTTAGCTTTACCAAAATCAACAATAGGAATATCCAAACCAATACTGATTTGCTCCCGATCCAATAAATTTTGAAAAGCACCTGGAAAAGTATTCCCTGTTTGTTGCAAACCAAAAGCAGCATTTACATTAACCTGGGGTCCGGTCTGCCGATTGGCTTGTGCCACATTTCGCTCGGCTTCCCGCAAGCGGCGTTCCAACGCTACAATAACACTACGATTTTGCAAGGCAGCTTGTAAGGCTTTGTTGGGATCTACGTAAAAATCGGGTAATTCGGTGGGTGGAACCATTTCAAAACGCACCGCCTTTTGTATCCCCAAAAAAGTACGTAATTGTTCTATGCTTGATTGCAGATTTAAAGTGGATTGAGCGATTGAGTTTTCTGCATTCGCTACACTCAATTCGATTTGCAATAATTCGGTCTCTGCAATTCGCCCTACATCAAAGCGTCCGGTAGAAATGCCGTACAGCGTATCCGCATTGGATTTTTCCTGTAAAGCCGCCTCTACATTAAGCTGGGCAATTAATATGTCAAAAAAGAGCTGCACTGCATTAAATGCCGCCACTTCCATATCTTCTGAATAAGTACGTTTGGCTTCCTGGTAGCGCAGCGGTTCAATAATCTTGTTCCATTTCAATGCATTAAAACCGAATAAAGGTTGGATAAATGATAAAGATACCGGGTTAGAGAGATAAGAAATAGAACGTGGTACAAGAGGGTTGGGAAAAATATCAAGCCGATTCAAACTGGAATTTAGAATAACCGTTCCGCCGGTCAAGCCTATATCTTGTTGCAAAGCTAATCCCACGTTATTTTGCATAAAAGACTGCTGAATAAAACTTACAGTACCGGAAGGAAGCGTGATAGGTTGAATCGAGCGGTTTAAATTTGGTAAAGTAGCATTGAAACCAATGATGGGTTTATAATCTGCCTTAAATGATTGAAACTGCCAGTAAAAATTACTCAGGCGCGTTTTTGCCAATTGCACATCGGGGGCGTCGCTCTGCGCCAGTTGGACTACCTCATCCAGTGTAAGCCGATATACTTCAGGTTCTTGCGCAATAATGGGGTTGAATTGCAAACATACCATCAAGAATAAGAGCCAGGTGTTTTTCATGGATATTTAAGATTTTTTTGATGCGGTTGTTGCTGTTGATATTATGGATACTGTTGATGCTGAGATGCTTTTGATGCGGTGGTGCTTCAGCTGCAAAAGCGTCGCGCAGCGAGAATCATTCTACCCTTAATGCTTTAATCGGGTCTTGCTGGGCAGCACGTCGTGCCGGGAAAATACCAAAAACCAAACCCACCGACGCCGCTACCCCAAATGACAAGACCACCGACCAGGCCGACACCACTGCTGGAATATCAAAAGAAGATGTAATTAAATTCGCTGCAACGACGCCCAGAATTACACCGATGATGCCACCAAGCAAACTGATCGTAACTGCCTCAAAAAGAAACTGTTGCACGATGTCTTCCTGCTTGGCACCCAGCGAACGCCGCACCCCGATTTCTTTAATTCTTTCCAGCACCGAGGCTAACATGATATTCATAATGCCAATACCCCCGACGAGCAGGGAGATACCGGCAATGGCGGCAAGCACGAAATTGAACGTTTCCTGGGTCTTCTGCTGTTCTTCGAGTAATAATTCCGGCACTTCTATTTCAAAATCTATGACATCATGATGCCGACGCTTGAGCAAACGCGCCGTCACATCTGCCGCGGAGCGCAGGTATTTGGAATCCGTTACACGCACCACCATGCGGTCCAGCTGGTGATAATTATCTTCTTTCTTTTGCTGATTGCGATTGTCAAAAAATTGATTGCCACTGCTAATGTCCGCTTTGGAAATGATTGCGCGGTTTTTAAAACGCAATAAAGCGGTTGTCACCGGAATATATACATCGTCATTATAATCGCGAATGCCCAGATTTTGCAGGCTTTCCTCACTAGCATTGCGTTTTTCCAGTACGCCTACGACGGTCAGCCAACTATTACCGGCTTTTAGTTTTTTGCCAATGGGCGATTCATTTGGAAAGAAACGCGTTTGAATATTTTTACCGATGATACAAGCGGAACGTCCATTTTCCAGGTGTTCCGGATGAAAAAAATTACCCTGACTCAGACTCAAATTATTCAATTCAAAAAAAGCATTGGTCACGCCGATACAACGTCCTTTTTCAAGTTTGCCATCCTCAATCAGCGAAGTGGGTAGTACAATTTCCGGGCTGATTTGCTCTACATGCGGAATCACGGTGTGAATGGCTTCGAGGTCTGCAATCGTCAGCCCCGGCGACCAAGGCTTTTTATTATTTTCCTTGCCCCCACCGGTATTATTATTGTTAGATGCATTTTGTGCTTGTGGTTTGGATTGATCGTCTTCTTCCAGAATGACCGCTTTGACCACAATATTATTTGTACCAATAAGCTTCATCCGATCCAGAATGGATTGCTTGGCACCGGTACCAATTGCCAGCATGGCAATCACCGCCGCCACGCCAAACAGAATGCCCATCCCGGTGAGTAAAGCCCGCAAGCGATTCGCCAGCACCGCCTCCATTGCGAGGAGGAAATTGAAGAAAATTCTTTGCATGGTTTATTTTTATTGGAGATTTTTCATTTGACGTTCCGCACTTGATATGGACTTTTTATTTTCTATTTGAAATTTGACGTTATCCACTTGACGTTGACATTTGTTTTTTTACTTATATTTCAAATAAAAAATCCCCAATAATTAATAGACTTGCGTCAAATTGATTATCAGCATATTAAAAAATTCCAAAGACCGGCACAAATACCCAATATCATATCCATATCATATTGGTGCTTCATTCTGATTTGGTTGTAAATAATCC
>JBKBWT010000018.1:20202-30216 GCA_046314415.1 Saprospiraceae bacterium | reverse complement strand
TTGTTGTATCTTTGCACCGTCGAAATCGCACCTGTCTTTTTTTTGGTTAAACTCGCGTTGAACCAAATTTAAGGTAAGCAGGTATTAAAAATAAAAATTTTTATTTGATGATGGCAGTTAATGGAAAAGCACAAGTGGAGACTTTCAAAAAAGTCAAAACCATCCTTGTGACCCAGCCCAAACCAGAACGTTCTCCTTACTATGATTTGGAAAAGAAGTATGACTTACAGATAGATTGGCGTCCTTTCATTCATGTAGAACCGGTATTAGCGAAGGATTTTCGCAAGCAGCGGGTGTATCCTGACCAGTATCCAGCGGTGATTTTCACCAGCAAAAATGCAGTAGATCATTTTTTCCGCTTGTGTGAGGAAATGCGCATCAAAATGTCGCAGGAAACCAAGTATTTCTGTCTCACGGAGCAAATTGCCAATTATCTTCAGAAGTTTATTGTTTATCGCAAGCGTAAGGTTTTTGCGGGCACCAAGACGATTGAGGACCTGGCTTCGGCGTTGAAAAAGCATAAGAATGAGAAGTTCTTGTTGCCTTGCTCCAACCTCGGCGCTAAAGATGTGACTTCTTTTCTGGAAGCCCATGGCTACCAGTATCAGGATGCCATGATGTATGAAACGGTGAGTAGTGACCTGAGCGATCTGAGCGACGTGACGTATGATGTGCTGGTTTTTTTTAGTCCGCTGGATATCAAGTCGTTATACGATAATTTTCCGGGTTTTAAACAAAATGAAACCCGCATTGCGGTATTCGGTAACAGCACTACCAAAGAAGTGGAAGATCGTGGTTTGACGGTGAATATCAAAGCGCCTATTCCTGATGCACCGAGTATGCCGATGGCGTTGGAGCTCTACTTACAAGTATCGAATAAAGAAGATTAATAATAGATTATATCTTGTTTTCCTTCAGAAAACCCTGATGGCGCCAGCTGTCGGGGTTTTTTCGTAGTGCAGCATTTGTGCTGCCCTCGTCCTACAGCGTTTACGCTGTTCCCAGCAATTTCACTTAAAATTTTCAACCTCTATTCCCTCCCAACTGTTTCCCAATCGTATGAACGATTTTATTCAAAAATTAGCCAATAAATTGCAGCAGCCGCTGCCTGGCAGGGAAGTGCAGTTTAAAATGGCGCACGCTTCACGCCTGCCCGATTTGCCCATTCCACCCACCACCCGACAGGCAGCGGTGCTGGCATTGTTTTACCCCAAAGCCAACGACTGGCATCTGGTTTTTATTGAGCGTGATTCTTCGAATCCGAATGACCGGCATGGCGGACAAATTAGTTTTCCAGGTGGCAAATATGAAGAAGGCGACGGAACCCTTGCCAACACTGCCTTGCGGGAAGCGGAAGAAGAAGTCGGCGTGGATCCCGCTAAAATCGAGCTACTTGGCGCTTTGACCGATCTCTACATTCCGGTTAGCAATTTTCAGGCAAATCCCTTTGTCGGCTTTACGGCGGAGACGCCAAATTTTATTCCGCAGGTGCGCGAAGTACGCTCCATCCTGGAAGTGCCCTTCTCGCTTTTGCAGCAACCGGAAATTGTACAAACCATTGATTTACAACTAGCTCAGAATTTAATTCTCAAGCGAGTACCTTATTTCAATCTCTTTGGCAAAGTGGTGTGGGGCGCGACGGCTATGATGCTCAACGAGTTGTTAGCCCTGATGGAAGAACCCATTTACCGTTAGTTTTTTTGAATCGTTTTGCTATCTTCCCTGAAAATTTCCGACCCATGTTCAAAATTGGCTTTACCGGTTTGCTCTTATCACTTTGCATCTTTGCGAATGCCCAATCGGCGGGCATTACGTATGAATTGGACACGCTTTTTAAAGGTTTTCACCAGCGTACGCGCACCAGCGCATCGATCCTGATTGCGCGCAATGATACGATCTTATACCAAAATGCCTTGGGCTACCAAAATGCCCTACAGAAAGTGCCGCTGACGGTGCATAGTTCTTTTAATCTCGCTTCGGTTTCTAAGCAATTTGTGACCATGTGCGTCATGATTTTAAAAGAGCAAGGCAAATTACAGTATGACGATTTGATTACTACATATTTACCTCAATTACCATATAATAAAGTAACCATTCGACATTTAATGACGCACACCGCAGGTTTGGGCGATTATTTTGCCTTGTACAAAAAGGAATTCCCTGCGGATAAGGTTTTTACCAATAAAGATTTTCTTGAATTATATGCCAAACACCAGCCGCCGCTCGACTTCGCGCCCGGTGAAAAATATCAATATAGCAACACCGGTTATCTGATGCTGGCATCCATTGTTGAAGTGGTTTCGGGCATGCGTTTTCAGGATTTTGTAACGAAACATATTATTAAACCTTTAAAACTGAAGGAAACATTTCCGTACACCGTTGACCAGACTAAGTATCCGAAAAATCGGGTTTTTGGATTTGAATACCAAGGTGATACCATTGCAAAAAATGATTTATACAATATTGATGGTGTCATCGGCGACGGCAATATGTATGCATCGGTAGGCGATTTGCAAAAATGGAGTCAGGCTTTGTATAAAAACAAACTGGTGAAAGCTGAAACCATGCGGGAGGCTTATCAACCGTACGTTTTGAACAACGGCGAAAAAAGTTACTACGGTTTTGGCTGGGGCTTGCAGCCCGATAGCTTGCGCGTGCAGCACACCGGGAGTTGGGTTGGCTTTGCCACTTACATCCAGCGCGACTTGCAGGGTCCATTTGAATTGATTATCCTGACGAATTCCAGCGCAAGACCCGGGAAATTGATACAGAGCGTCAACCAACTGCTCGACCGCTATCGTACCAACTTGATTACCAATGTACAAATTGCTGATGGCAGCGGTAGTAATTTGTACGCAGGTGCCGTGCGCGTGCAGGGTGATAAGATCGTGGCGATTGGCAATCTAAAAGCGCAAAAAGGTGATAGGGTGATAGATGGAGCTGGTAAAGTACTGGCGCCGGGTTTTATTGATACCCATAGCCATCACGATCGGGATATGTTTGAAAAACGCAATATGCCCGAGGTTGTGAGTCAAGGAGTTACTACGATTGTAGTAGGACAAGATGGCGGTTCTTATTATCCATTACGGGAATTTTGGGCGAAGCTCGACACCGTACCCGTTGCGGTAAACGTGGCTTCTTATGTCGGTCATAACACCTTGCGCCGCAAGGCTTTAGGCAATTTTACCCGTCCGGCGGCACCGTTTGAGATTACCAAAATGCAAGAGATGCTGCGCACAGAGTTGCAGTCAGGCGCCATTGGTTTGGCAACGGGTTTGGAATATGACCCAGGTATTTACTCGACTCGCGAGGAAGTGCTTGATTTGGCAAAAGTGTTGAAAGAAACCAACAAACGTTATATTAGTCACATTCGCAGTGAGGACCGTTATTTTTGGAGTTCGATTGACGAAATTATCAATATCGGCAGGACGCACCGTATTCCCGTGCAAATTTCACACGCCAAGATTGCCATCGTAAGCCAATGGGGTAAAGCCGATAGCTTGTTACAAGTTTTAGATCAGGCACGTCAGGAAGGTATTAACATTACCGCTGATGTGTATCCCTATGAATATTGGCAAAGTACGATGACGGTACTCTTCCCCGATCGCAATTTTGAGGATGTCAATGCGGCTAAATTCGCGCTGACCGAACTGACCACCCCACAAGGCATGGTGATCGCCAATTATGAAGCGGATCAAAAAATAGAAGGCAAAACCCTGGCGCAAGTCGCTGCCGAGCGCGGGCAGGCACCGGAGCTGGTTTACCTGGATTTGATTAAGCAAGCCCTTGATAATCAAGCCGATGAAAGTGTAATTTGCACCAGTATGCACCCCGAAGATATTGCGAAAATCATCAGTTGGGAATGGAGTAACATCTGTTCCGACGGCTCTTTGAATGGTACACACCCGCGGGGGGCGGGTAGTTTCCCGAAAATTTTTCGGCAATATGTTCGCGAGGAAAAACGCTTCGCCTTGCCGGAAGCCATTCGCAAAATGACGGCGCTAGCCGCGGAAAATATGGGTTTTAAAAATCGCGGCAGCATCAAACCCGGTTACTACGCTGATCTGGTATTGTTTGATCCTGAGGCGATTACAGATCATGCTACCATTCAAAACCCCGGCGCTCTGGCAAGCGGCGTGCTCAAGGTCTGGGTCAATGGCAAAATGGTGTGGAACCAGGATAAAACCACTGGCATCTTTCCCGGACGCGGTTTGAAGGCGGAATAAAGTTGTATAATATTGATGTAATATTGAACGGCGAATATTAAAAAATACGGCACGTTTATTAAAAACGTGGACTTTTTCGTTATAAGTTTATGGAAAAACATCAAAAACATGCAGTGATGACCCGACCCGATTATGGCTTTTTCGGGCGGAATGAGTGGGCAATCGTAGGTACGCCCTGCGGGAACATCCAAAAGCTGGCGCACGCCATTATTCAACAATTATCACCGCAATATAAAATCGCTTACGTAGATGCCGACCATGCGGCTGCCGATGCGCCTGCTACCACCGACACTGCCACCGCCCAGGGTGCCGCCCTGGAGTACACCGACAAAATCAACTTTCATCGCTTTGATACGACTTTAAAATTTGATACTTTTCAATATCGGCAGTGGTTCAATGAAATGGACCTGGTGCTGGTAAACGGCAATCATTTTGCGGCGCAGCGACAAATCGTCGTCATTGACCCGAAGAAGGAAGCGTCGTTACAAAAACGCTTGTCGCAACTAACTGATGTACAATTGATTATATTAACGGAGGAAAGCGATGCCCTTTTCCCTTTTCTGAAAGAACACCTGCCGCACTACACCCAGATTCCCACCTTTCGCTATTCCGAAACCGACCGGATTATCCAATTTTTAGCCTCTAAATTACAACAAAGTCTGCCGCCGCTGTATGGGCTGGTGCTCGCCGGTGGCGAAAGTCGGCGCATGGGACAGGACAAAAGCTTGTTTGATTATCATGGCAAACCGCAACGCGAACACCTGGCGGATTTGTTGAACAGTCTCTGCGCAAAAACCTTTATTTCCGGGCGTGCCGGACAAGCGATGGAGACCAGTTATCCCGTTTTGCAAGATACTTTTTTGGAGCTGGGACCCTACGGTGCCATTTTATCGGCGTTCCGGGCGGAGCCTAATGCCGCCTGGCTGGTGGTCGCCTGCGATTTACCCCTGCTCGACAGCACCACTTTACAACAACTCATCAACCACCGCAACCGCGCCAAAATAGCCACTGCTTTTCAAAGTCCGACCGAGCCATTCCCCGAGCCGCTGATCGCCATTTGGGAGCCCAAAGCCTATCCCATCCTGTTGCAATTTTTAGCCCAGGGCTTCTCCTGTCCGCGCAAAGTGCTGATCAACAACGATATCCAATTACTATCAGCCACTAACCCCGACGCCCTGCGCAACGTCAACGAACCCGCCGAAGCCGCAGCCGTATGGCAATTATTACAAAGCAAAGCTTAATACCAAATTTGAAATGAGCAGGTGTAAATTTGAAAATATTAAGCATTTGAAAATCAATAGTTGAATTAATGATCAATAAGCCATTATCGACTAAAAATGGTATAATATCCTAACCCATCCTGACCCGCGTTCGATCCCCCTGGCGATTTTACATCCGCCCTGAACCCCTCTGGGTAAGATTAAGCACCTCTGAAGGTAAGTTAAAGCACCTATCGGGGTTCTCCCTTGAACCTACCTGGCATCAAGCAAGAACCCCTGGAGCATCTTCCTTGAACCTTCCTAGGTTCTCTATTGAACCCCTACAGGTTCAACCTTGAACCTTTATAGCATCTGGCAAGAACCCCTACAGCATCTTTCTTGAACCTCTATAGGTTCTCCACTGAACCTGTATAGGTTTAAGGCAGCACCTTTGGGGTATCTTTTTGAGCTTGGAAAGGTTGATACGCCGATTTGATACGCCTGCTTTATTTTTAAGAATGGGTAGAGGTACTACTGCGGTTGGTAAGGCGTGCGTAGATGTTCGTTCAGCATTCGATCCATATCCTCATTGGTCCAGCCTTAAGTTAAAGAAGTTAAAGATAAGCTGGAAAAAGCAAAATCTGAATTTCAAATAATTGACAGTGATCCAATCACTGCGAAAAAGTATGCTGAAGAACTTGAAGATATTTTAGGATTATTATATTTTGGATTATCTACAAAAGATAAATTATTGAAAAGAAAGCAACTAGTTCAACTTGGTTTAATCAGCGAATATTTTGAAACTCATCGTAATTATTTTTTATTTAGCATAGATAGCCAAATGGAAAAAACATGGATTGATTTAGATATACCTAGTGATGATCCATATTCTTAAGTAATAAAAATTGTGTTTTTTTAACTAAAAATACGTGATTTATGAAATATCTACTTTGGGATTACATAGATTCGACTATAGATAAGGTTCGTCTTGAGAACATAATTGATGAACTAAATAAAAGGGATTCTGGAGTGACAGATAGTATTTTCTTTTACTTACAAGAGCAAAGAAATAGGGATGTAAAAATAACGAGTTTGAATATAATACGGCTTAACCAAGTTGAAGTATGTAAAGTAGAATATTCAAATGGAGATTATAGAGAATTTCCACTGTTAACAAAGAATGGAATATAACTTGCAAGTTCTTCCCTTTTCAACCTAAAATCCCGACTTTTGTGTTCTTTTATTTTGGACGAGGGTAGTTGGTAAAGTGTAGAGGAAGAAAAGTAGAGGGACAAAGCGTGCTGGGAAAGTCCATCTACACTCTACCCTCCTCCCTCTACCCAATACAAAAAATATGCAATTACAATATTCACCATACCTCCTCTACGCCGACGAAAACGGCAATGTCTTTGAAGATACCTCGTTGTATGCGCTGGGACGCAGTGCGTGGTACGCGTACCCGGTGCCGCTGGAGGATTGGATTGAGTTGCCGGAGGGCGGGTCTTTATATAATTTGCCGGATCGCGTAGGCATTGGCATGGATGTGCGTACGGGTGAGATTCGCTATTGTGAGAAAGGCTTGGCGGTGGCGGCGTTTATTCCTCCCGCGCACACGGGCTTGTACCTGGCGGCTTTTGATCAAAAACCGGATGCACCGACTTTGTCTTTGTTTTGCTACACGGCGGTGGGCTGGTACGATGGCAAATTTTATGTGCCGGCAATAAGAATTGAGGAAGATATTCGCCAGGAATGTAATGGTTTTGACTGGGATGTAATAAAACAGGGCATTGATTATTATAAAAAAGCGTATCCACATAATCGTTTGGTGGAACATTTAGCGAATAATTGTGCGTTGACCTACACCTGCCCGGCGGCGCGGAATTATTTCATGGGGCGCTGGGAATGTCCGGTGCCGGTATCGCCTGCTTGTAACTCGAATTGCTTGGGCTGTATTTCTTTCCAACCGGAGGAGGAAAGCATTGTATCGAATCAGGATCGTTTGACCTTTAAGCCGACAGCGCAGGAGATTGTCGAATTTACCGTACCGCACTTAGAATCAGCACCTTATCCGATCATTAGTTTTGGGCAGGGTTGCGAGGGCGAACCCTTGCTGATGTGGGAAACCATTCGCGACGCGATTATCGAAATCCGCAAGTTTACCGATAAAGGCAGCATTAACATCAATACCAACGGCAGTCGTCCAAAATGGGTGGAGGAGTTGTGCAAAGTAGGGCTGAACAGCATCCGTGTGAGTACGAATTCGGCGCAAGCCAGTGTTTACACGCCTTACTACCGCCCGAATAATTATGAATTTGAAGATATTGTAGAAAGTCTGCGCGTGGTAAATCGCTATGGCGGCTGGACGAGTATTAATTATTTTGTGTTCCCCGGCATGACGGATAGTGAGGCAGAGTATGAAGCGTTACGAAAACTAATAATAGATACGGGTTTAAAAATGATTCAGTGGCGCAATTTTAATATTGATCCCGACTGGTATCTGACAAGAATAAACGTGACCGACCCCGGCGACCCGATTGGTGTGAAGCAAATGATGGAGTTGTTGAAAGAAGAATTTCCGCATTTGAAATATGGGTATTATAATCCACCGATGGAGCGGATACGGGGGGATTTTGCAGTGGATTTTGCGCATTGAGAAAGGTTATTGGTTATCAGTTATCAGGACATGTTGCACTGGTAACTAATAACCAATAACCCTTTTACTCTTTATAATCCAATGGCAGCATATCCGCTATTTTTTCCCAGCCAAAGTAGCCTTCCAGCAGCATGTCAAGTCCATTATCTACGTAGCCATCGCTGTAAATGCGTACAAATTCTGTGTTCAATTTGATAAAAGAAGTCTGAAATTTAGCAGCTTGAGCCGATCCGCCAAAGTTGAGGGAGCGCTCCTGCGCAAAGACGCCTGATTCTTTTTCCCCATTGTATTGCAAGCGCAGCCGATGCGGGGTTTGAAAACGCAATGCCGGTGCGATGGAATCCGGACTAACCAGGGTTTCCGGGCTAACCACTTGTTCAATTGTTCGTACCGTGCGCATTCCACCGGTTGCTTGTTCTTGTCGCACCTGCGCTGTGATACTGAATCCCTCCTTTGCTGCTTCGCCCCGGTACAAGGCACGCACAAAGTGCAGAATGGAGCCGCGATAAGCCTCCTGGCGTTCTCGATCCCAGCGATTGGTGCGCCGTTTGTTGGAAGCTTCCATCGATTTGAAAAAAGGAAAACCCTGATAAAAAACGGCACCCCGGCTGTTATCCATTTCAAAGGAAACCAAATCGTACGTCAATTCATAACCGAGTGCTTTATTCCTGATTTTCAAGGGTTCATACGCCCAGGCGGTCAGGATATGCGTGGTAGAATCATAGTCAAAATTGAGTACCAATCGGTTGGTGATTTCACATTGCCGGGAATTAGGGGTTGTTCCGATAAAACTTTTGCGAAACAGCTCATAATAAGCTTTCCAATTTTTATCTTCTTTTACAACGACTTCCTGCAAATTATAGGCTTTTGGCTGTAAACGAATGGTTTGCACATTTACTTCATCGCTCGAAACATTTAGTTTTAATAAAGTAATATCATGTTCGACATGCGAAATGACTAATTCAAACGCTTCCCACACCTGCGCCTGAAAGGTGAAATTGCCCTGGTCGTCGCTGTAGGTGCCATAGCTGGTATTGGGTATATATAAATTGGCGAAAATGACGGGCGTATCGTCTTTGGCAGAAAGCAACTTGCCCGAAATAGTTATCGTGCGTTGTGCAAATAAAAACGACGGCAAAAGTGCGAGTATTGAAAATAGAGCGGGGACAAGCAGCGTTCTCATTGCGAAATTTTTCTTTTATTATAAGACTTGCAAAGTAAGACGCTGGTTTTCTAATTCTATCGAAATGATTGTTAATTAATGTAAAATAAGGTTAAAAATAAAGTATAAAAGTGCGATAAAAGTAATAAGGATGTAAATATTTGAATAACAATTGTTTAAATAGATTTGAGTAAAATGCCCCATTCAAAAATAGCATTTTAAATCGGCTGAGAATGCTGTACTTTTGAGCACTTTTGTAAAAAAATGGCAGCCAAATTGCCCGGAAATTTGTTGTGAACATTAAACCATTGAACGTTTTTACACCATGATGACGCGTCAAAGACTTGAAACTGAACAAAAAGCCCTGGAAATCAATCTCGACGACAGTATTTACGGCACCTTTGCCGAAATTGGCGCCGGGCAGGAAGTCGCGCGCTATTTTTTTCAGGTGGGCGGTGCGGCGGGCACCATCGCCAAAACGATGTCGGCTTATGACAAAGTGTATTCTGACCATATTTATGGGGTGGAAGCCGGTGGGCGCTACGTGAGTGAAACACGCTTGTACAAAATGCTCGATCATGAGTATGATCTGATGTATTCGCGTTTGCGCGCCGAGCGTCCGAATACCAATTTCTTTGTATTTGCGGATACCGTTGCGGCAATTAATTATACCAAAACCGTGAAAGGTAACGGCTGGATGGGCGTGCGTTTTCAGTTGAATCCTGACAGTGAACCGAATGATCTGGTGTTGCACGTGCGCATGCTCGATAATGA
>JBKBWT010000018.1:8904-20192 GCA_046314415.1 Saprospiraceae bacterium | reverse complement strand
GCAACAACAAGCCATTGGTATTCTGGGGGTTAACTTGATTCATGGCTGCTACCGCTACCACGCAGACCCGGAAGCACTGCTGCAATCGCTCATAGATAGCCTGCACGGTCGGGTGATGATTGATATGATTCGCCTGACAGGACCAAATTTTGAAAACCTGGATAATCGTTTGCTCAGTCTCTGGGCAGTGAAAAACGGTTTGACGGATGTAACCATGTTTGGCGCTGATGGGCGACCGGTGCAAGCCTCGGAATTTTTGTACAAGAAAAATGTGATGGTGGTGCGCGGCAGTTTTCGACCGCCTACGTTGGTGAATCTGGACATGATAAAGACGGCGTACCAACAATTTCGGGAAGACCCGCAGGTGGCAGGTGGAAAAAGTTTTTTGCTGACGGAAATTACCCTCGAAAATCTACTTTCCGCCGGTGAACTGGATGAGAAAGATTTTCTGGATCGGGCGGATTTGCTCAATGCTTTGGGACAAACCGTAGTTATTTCGGATTGTGAAGATTATCAAAAACTAATCAGTTATTTAGCGGATTATAAAGTGCAGCAGTTGGGGTTGGTCATTGGTATTCGCGAATTGCTGGAATTGATTCACAAAAAGTACAATGACAACCTTGATAGCAGCCTGCTGGCGGCTTTCGGCGAATTGTTTACGCGTCATGTGCGCATGTATGCCTACCCGGCGTTGCAGGAGGGCAGCGACGAGTTAATGACTACGCAAAACTTACCCATTCCGGAGGGTGTTAAATTCCTTTATCGGCATTTGCTGGAAAATCAGCAGATTGTCGATGTAAAGGAATATAATATGAATATTTTACACATATTTTCCAAACAAGTATTACAAATGGTACAGCAAGGCGAGACTGGGTGGGAGAGTATGGTGCCGCCGAAAGTAGCAAGTCTTATCAAAGAAAAATATTTATTTGGTTTTCCCTCCGAACAGATGACATTTGAGTATTGATTTTAATATTATATCTTGTTAATAATTTTAGGCAACTTGTTGATTATGAATATTTTAAAAGTTATAAGTGTACTGACATTGGTGGCGCTTTTTAGTTGTAAACAAGCACCTGCGCCCCCGGACGAACGTTACGAATTGTCAGAACCTTCTGAGGATAAAATGGTAGAGGAAATCGTACCGCCCGAAGCAAAACGCGTCAACGTAGCGCCATCGCGGGAAGACGAAACCTTCAATGTGGCGTATTTAATGGGTAAGTTTGACCCTGCCAAGCATCCGGCTTTTGTTAAAATGGCTCCGCCATTTGCAGATAACAACGAACGCTACTTGCGCAAAGACGCTTATGAGGCTTTCCAGCAAATGCATGCCGCCGCCGCCAAAGACGGGGTAAAGCTCACGATTATTTCTGCGACCCGCAATTTTGAAGCGCAAAAAGGCATTTGGGAAGCAAAATGGACCGGCGCTCGCCTCGTGGACGATCAGGACATTTCTAAAACCATTGCTGACCCGCGTCAGCGCGCCCTCAAGATTCTGGAATACAGCTCCATGCCTGGCTCTTCGCGGCATCACTGGGGTACAGATATAGATTTAAATGATTTGAATGACGCTCATTTTCAAAGTGGTGAAGGCAAAAAAGTGTATCAATGGCTACGAGCTCATGCACACGAGTATGGCTTTTGTCAGCCCTATTCACCCAAGGGTCTGGATCGCCCGGATGGCTACAATGAAGAAAAATGGCACTGGTCGTACATGCCGGTATCCAAAAAACTGACCGCGCTGGCATCTCAGAAATTGAAAGACGAGATGATTGATGGCTTCAAAGGAGCAGAAACCGCCAAAAGTATTGGCATTGTAGAAAAATACGTACTCGGCATCAACCAGGAGTGTCTTTAGAAAGTTGAAGGGTTAAAGGGTTTAATAGTTGAAGCCCTTTTAATATCAACCCTTCAACTTATCAACTTATCAACTTCAGAATTATGGCTTTTACCGAATCTACCATGCTGCCCTTGGGTACCGTTGCGCCCGATTTTATACTGCCTGACACCGTTTCCGGCAAAAGTGTAAGTTTGCAAGACATTGCATCCGACAAAGCAACGGTGATCATGTTTTTGTGTAACCACTGTCCTTATGTTTTGCACGTTAACCCGGAAATTGTCAGAATTGTCAATGATTATCAGCCCAAGGGGGTAAATTTTGTGGGCATCAGCTCGAATGATGTAGAAAAATACCCCGAAGATGCACCGGATAAAATGAAAATCTTTGCCGCGCAGGTAGGTTATACCTTTCCGTATCTGTACGACGAGTCGCAGGAAGTAGCTAAAGCTTACGATGCCGCCTGTACGCCAGATTTTTATGTGTTTGATAAAAATTTAAAATTAGTATATCGCGGTAGAATAGACGGTGCACGCCCCAAAAATGATTTGCCGCTCACGGGCGCTGACCTGCGCGCGGCGTTGGATGCAGTGCTGGCGGGTGCACCTGTAACGGACAAGCAATATCCAAGTGGTGGATGTAATATCAAGTGGAAGGCTTCATAAAATTTTTATTAAAATATAGTGACCTTCTAACTTTGGTTCCGTCCTAAATGTTATACAAGCAAACTAAAATCCAAAAACAATGAGCGAATTTGGTCATGTCGTCAAAGATGGCGCACAAGAAGTAGGTAAAAAAGCCTGGCGCGGCACCAAACGTATTTTGCTGATCTTGTTAGCAGTAGGTGTAGTAATCCTAGCTGGGTACATGTGGTTCAATTATGCCTGGGCATACAGCGAAGGCACCCGTTCCGGTACTTTGATCAAAGTATCCAGAAAAGGCTACATATTCAAAACCTATGAAGGGCAGCTGAATCTAGGCGGTTTTCAGTCTAATCCCGAAGGCGGGGTCGCCAGCAACATCTGGGAATTTTCCGTCACTGATGATGCCGTGTATGAAAAGCTTCAGCGTAGCGAGGGCAAGCAGATAGTGCTACATTACAAGCAATATCGAAAGTCTTTACCCTGGCAGGGCGATACGTCGTATTTTGTAGAGGGCGTGGAGTTGGTAAAATAAACTTTATTCGTCAAAACGATATTCCCATAAATCATTTTGGAGGCTGTACCCTGTTCCGGCTACGCTTTCAAAGCCGCTACCTATATATATATCCTTTCCAATGGCAAACCATATAAACTTATCCCGATATCCTAATGTGTTTCCCATATAAGTAGGAAAAATAGTAGCATTAATACTTCCGGTTAAAGGTTCGTATTGTTTAAGATAAAGATTATCAGGCAGTAGAAAATAAGTATTCCCCTCTATATTAAAAACAGCTGGGATCTCTCTAAATTCGTAGGATTGGTAAACATCCGATTGCTTAGTTAAAGTATTTGTACCCGGATCAAAGATATAAAGCCCATTTGGCTGCGCATTTGTAAAAATATGCACTTTCCCATTCAACACTGCACCTGCATATGGACGAGTATTGATGCCATTAGAAGGTAAATTAACTTCCGCTCGTTTTATCCAGGTATTCGTAGCAGCAACGTATTCCCAGATAGAAGCCGGATTTTCAGCAAGACAAATATATCCCTTGCCGTTGACAGCAAACCCAAATGATCCAGTAGGAATCAAGGTCGGGAAATCACTTATTCTTGTCCAGTTATCTACATTGCTATCATATCGCCAAAAATCCTGATAAGTCGAGTCTTCAGAATGCGTTTTGATACCTGCACCAACATAAGCGCTATTGCCGATTACAAAATTGATGGCTTTGTAGCGGGATTTTCCGGGAAAAGCTGCGATATTTTCCCAGCGGCTAGACGATGGATCATATTGCCAGAAATCATTATATCCCTCTTCTTTCCCCAATCCAATATAGCCTTTATTCCCAATGGAAAAACTTACCATACTTTCTCTGGCAACCGGCATTGCTGCCCGGCGCAGCCAGCCTAATATTTTTATAGTTTTATTACTATACACCAGTTTACCGAGGGTAGTGACTCCAATCCGGGGATTTCGGCTCAGCTGTTTATCATTAGGAATCGTTATACTGATAAAAGTAGAAGAGCCACTACTGTAAGAAGGAATCGCTTCTGTATCCAGATAAATACTGTTATAGCCGCCAATCGGAGAGAAATATTTACCCCGGACGGTCAGATTCTCTCCGATGAACACCTCATTCGGTTCAACCGATTGAATTTCAGGCGGATAGAGGGTGAAATTAGTTGGTGTCAAAACAGTTCGCCCAAAAACCGTTACCTGTATAGGAGCAGCTGGAACATTAATTGCGTCGGGCACTCGTACCACTAATTCCGTAAAGGAGGCATTAATAACTTCAGCTTGCGCATCACCGAATTTTACAATGTTAATTGGCAAAGTACCACTAAAACCGCTGCCTTTAATGGTGATAATGTCTCTGTAAGTACCTTGTTGTGGCGCAAAACCAGTGATGGACGGTTTGGCAAGAATAAAATCTTCTTTTGTAAAAACGGGCGGTTTATTTAGTGTGGATACGCTAATCTTTACATTGGTTGCCAAAATATTAAGTGGCACAATGCAGGTGATGGAGGTTCGGTTTGCTTTGATAATTCTACTTGTGTAGGTATCAAAAAAAACATTATTTTCTTTAGTAACTTGGCTAAAATTATTGCCAGTTATTACAACTGTATCCCCGCCTGTTCCTACTTTTGGAGCAAAATCGCTTATCTCGGGGTTTAATTTACTGCCTTTGCTATTAAAAATAACAGTATTTCCATATATGATATGATCCGCCGTTTGGATGTAACTTCTTACTAAATAAGGCGTGTCGGGTAATAGGGCATAATCAATCATTGCCTCAAAATTTTCCAGGTTTGCCTTGGCACCCAGGGATATTTTATTGAATTCCGGCGCAGCATTAACCGGCTCCAGTTCAATGTCAGCGTCCCCAAAGGTTCTAATCTTGATACGCCATAAAAAACCATGATCTATCAAGGGAGTATTTTTAGCAGCTTGGATAGTGGCATTAAAAACGGCACCTTCTGCTGATACATTGGTCACCGCATTGGTTTCCAAACGCGGATAATCCCGCTTTTCAAAATCTTCTTTGGTGCAGCCAAAAATGAGCAGGAAAAAGAGTAAACTTTTGACAATGATTGTTTTCATGGTTTAAAAACTTATGCCGAGTAAAAGCGAAAAATTAGAAGCATTATTCTTTAGCGCGGATGCTGAACGGTAATAATTAAACAGGTCTCTGGTATATTCATAACGAATTTCCAAATGTAAATCTAGTTGATCAGCAATGCGTTTTGTAGCTCCTAAGCCGCCGGAAAAGCCCACATAATTATTAGGAATGGTTTCAATATCTTGAAAACGGGTAAAAATAATTTGTTCCTTTTCTGCTTCAATCACCAGGCGGGTACCGGCGTTGAATGTAAAATTGCCGACAATGCCACCGCGATAATATAATTTCAAAGCGTTTAAAGATTGCTGATAAGAAAGCAGTATCGGAATTTTTAAAGTCGAATTGCTTAAATATAGGTTGGTGCGTTGCGTGCCTTGAAAAATAGGGAATTCAGAGTACCCCTCGTACTTTCCTTTTTGGTACCAAAACTCGACCTGAAAAGAGAGACGCTCATTGATTTTTGCCGGTGAAAGGTTGATAAAAGCGCCTATAACTGGTTGTAAATCAGTGTTAAAAGTGCTTTCTGTAAAAGTGCGCTGAATGGGGTCCTCTTCCACTCCGGTAGGCTCAAACGCTAATTGCGATGCACTTACCCCTCCTGCTACCCCGATCTGCACTGCCAGCCAGGGTTGAGCGGTATTATAAATGGTATAATTGGCGTTTAAACAAGCGTTAATTTTATCAAAAATATTGACCAAACTTGATAAAGTAAATTTACTGTTATTTACTTCTTCGGCGGTAATGGTATTCTTTGAGCAATTATTTATAATTTGATATAAATCATTCAGATAATTTCTGACCTCTATTTTTCTGGTGCCTCCTCCATCGAAAACACGTTCTTCTTTGCGTACCGTAAGTTCTTTTAAGTCTGGCGCATTGCCGCGTTGCATGAAAAAGCGTCCTTGATATTCTAATAAGGAAACTTCGCCCTGCACCAATACCTGAAAAAAAGCGACTTGTACCTCGCCTTCAGCATTTAATAAAAGGTGGGTTTTATATAATCTGCCTTGCTCAAAACCATAGGCTGCAATCGTAGAAGGCGCATAAACAATAGCCGGAGCGCTTCGGGAGGGCTTAAATTTACAGGAACGCGTATTTTTTTTATTCCCCTGGAAAGCCACCAGTCCCTGCACGGTATCGCGTTGCAATGTGACAATAAAGCCGGGGCGGTAATCCGCTTGCGCTGGTAGAACATTATAAAATAACAATACACATGAAACAACGGTAAAAAAGATTTTCATGGGGTATCATAAATAAGTGAATAGAATAATCAAAAGTAAAGGGAATTCTGTTCACTTGTATATTGTTTTTTGTTAAATAATAATTTTATTACAAAATTTAACATTTAGTAAAATTACATTATGATAGGCGCTGTTTTTCAATAGTTTCGATCGCATTTAAAATTACATTACAGGCAAATCGGATATGACTTTCTTCAATAATCAACGGTGGTGCAATGCGCAGCGAATGGCTGTTGAATAAAAACCAATCAGTAAGGACGCCGTTTTCCAGGCAAATTTTTATAACCGCGCGTACAAAATCAAAATCGGGCAGTTCTACCGCCATCATCAGTCCGGCGCTGCGTACCTCAATAATGGCAGGATGTTGTAATAATTGCCGGAACAAGGCTTCTTTTTCCTTTACTTGTAATATTAAATTACTTTCTAATAAAGTTTGTAAAGTTGCCAGTGCAGCGGCACAACTCACCGGGTGCCCGCCAAAAGTAGTGATATGCCCGAGTACAGGATTGTTGGTGAGTGCCTGCATAATCTCTTGTGATGCAACGAATGCGCCAATCGGCATACCACCGCCCATGCCTTTTGCCAATAATAAAATATCCGGCACAATCTGATATTGTTCAAAAGCCCACAGCGTACCGGTGCGCCCGTAACCGGTCTGTATTTCATCCAATATTAATAAAGCGCCGGTTTTATTACATCTTTCGCGTAATTTTAGTAAATAATCATTCACCGGCGGTCGAATGCCCCACTCGGCTTGTACGGTTTCTACAATAACTGCTGCTGTTTTTTCGGTAATTTTATTTAAACAAATATCACAATTATATTCAATATGATATATGCCGGGTAATAATGGATGGTAGGCTTGCGTAAAATCTTTCGGATACATCAGGCTCGCCGCGCCCTGTGTACTGCCGTGATACGCCCGCTTACACGCAATGATTTCGGCGCGATTGGTGTAGCGTTTCGCTAATTTCATGGCACCTTCCGTGGCTTCGGTACCTGAATTGACAAAGTAAACGCTGTTTAATGAAGCGGGTAAATTTTCCGCCAACAGTTGCGCCAATTGTACTTGCGGTGCCAGGATAAATTCGCCATATACCATAGTATGAAGATATTTATCCGACTGATTTTTAACTGCTTGTATAATATTAGGGTGCCGATGCCCCAGGCTGCTCACGCCGATGCCGGCAATGAGATCCAAATAGGCTTTTCCACTCGTATCATATAAAAACATACCCTCGGCACGCTCAATTTCGAGGGCGAGCGGCGCATCACTCGTTTGGGCTACATGTTGTAAAAAAAGTTGTCTGTGCGTCATACCTGTTTTTTCAAAACACCTGGCAAATTCTGGCTTTACTGTTAATTTTTGATCTTACAAAAATGAATCCTTTTTCCTGAGCTTTCGTTAAATTCCGGAGATTTTGAAAAAAAAATTGTTAATAAATTGTCAATTGAACAGCAATTTTCCAAATGTTCTTTTTTTTCCAACGGAAAATTCCGATTTTGTGAATAAGAGCGCAAAATGATTGTTAGAAATCGATGAAACACTGGCTGGGAATAGTAGCATTGGTAATGATCGCATATGGATGCGAACAACATACGGCTCGGCGTTATGACTACGCAGTGCACGGCATCGACGTATCCCACTATCAGTCGAGGGTAAACTGGCAAGCCGTGGCGCAGGAAAACATGCATTTTGCCTTTATCAAAGCCACGGAAGGCGCCATGCATGTGGATTCTTTATTTTGCTACAATTGGGAAGGGATGAAAAAAGCCGGACTCAAGCGCGGCGCTTATCATTTTTTCCGACCCACCATTTCGCCGCTGGCACAAGCGGATAATTTTACGCGTTCCGTTGAAATTGAACTAGGCGACTTACCGCCGGTGCTGGATGTCGAGGTGCTCGACGGCGTTTCCAAAGAAAGCCTGATCAATGGCGTGCGTACCTGGCTGTATTATGCTGAAATTCGGTATGGCGTAAAGCCGATTATTTACACGAATATTAAGTTTTATAATAAATTGCTCGCCGGTCATTTCAATGATTACCCGATGTGGATTGCGCGATACGGCTTCCGCGAACCGACGCTAGCCTGCGGGCGCAACTGGCATTTCTGGCAATATGGCAATCGCGGCAGGGTCAATGGCATCGCCGGCAATGTGGATTTTAATGTCTTTAAGGGCAGCCTTCAAGAACTGGAAGCCATGTGTTTAGCACCGCGCTCGATTATTCTTACCGGCATTGGTGAAAAAGAGTAAAATTATAATGTAATAAGTCGATAAAATTTTCAAGCTATTATCGACTTATTTACTTAAATCAATGCTAATTGTTTAAATTGTTGTCCAAGAATTTGACTTGTTGGTGCCTCTAACCACTTGTCTAACAGGCTTGCATAAATATGGCGAAAATCTATTTCAAATTTTAAATCCCCTTCATCCAGATGTAATAAATCCGGTGCATTATTATAAAATCCGGGCTTTTGTAATTGACCACCGATTAAAAATACCTTATTTGCCGTGCCATGGTCGGTACCGTTGCTGGCATTTTGCGCCACGCGTCGCCCAAATTCTGAGAACGTCATAATTAATACCTCATCAAGTAAATGATTTTGCTGTAAATCTTTTACAAAAGCTTGCATTGCGTCCGCATACATTTGTAATAAACGCTCCTGCTGATTTTTCTGATTGGCATGAGTATCAAAACCCGACAGACTCACGTAATAAATCTTTGTATCGGTATCAGCGGTAATTAGCTCCGCAATTTGCTGTAAATCTTTGGCAAACGCATTCTGTGGATAACTTATATTAGAACGATGCACGTTGGATTGTTGATATAAATAATCCGCCGATTGCTGCGTCTCAATCATTACTTTATATAAATAAGCGACGTTTTCCTCTTCATGATCGTGCCCGGCGGCTTTACCCAGGGCTTGCAAAAATTTATTCCCGGTGGCGCGTTTCAACTGTTCCGGGTTACTCGCTGCAAAACCATTGCGCTGTGCGCCTTTCAAGGCTAGGCTCAGGCTATCGTCCAATTCCAGTGCGTGATACGGCGTGGCGCAGCCCGCGCAATTGCTATCCAGATAGCGCCCCAGCCAGCCGGTGCTGAGGTACTCGTCGCTGTTACTGGCGGTATGCCAAATGTCCATCGAACGAAAATGCGAGCGATCGGGATTGGGATAGCCCACGCTGTTAATGATAGTCATTAAGCCATTATGATATAAATCTTGTAAAGATTGTAATGCTGGATTAAAACCCAGTTCATCATTTACTTTTAAAACTTCGGTATTTTTAATGCCTAAAGTAGGGCGATTTTTATAATATAGATCATTGCGGTAGGGTACAATGGTGTTTAATCCGTCATTTCCGCCGGATAATTGTACCACAACCAATATTTTACCAGTACGGGTTTTATATAATTTCTGACTATTAAAATCAGATAAAAACGACGGAATGAGCATGGAGCTAGATGCCAATCCGGATGATTTTAAGAAATCTCTGCGATTCATAATATTAATTTATTTTTTATTGCTTATTGGACGTTTAATCAAATGTGCAATAAGAAACGTCAGATAAAAAATCATTAAATACAAGCATTCAACCCTTCAACATACCTGATACTCCGGTAGCGCCATTAACATCATCGTCGCTGTTTTTACAAAATCGGCTTTACCCGTTCGCTCGTAAGCCTGGAGCAGCTTGGTGTTGCCGACCACCACCGGCGTTTGCAGTAAATACTGGGTCAGCTCTTCTAAAGCCTCCATTTGTCCTTGATTACCAATGAGTTGCTCCAAAGGTGCGAAATCCACACGTGCACTCAGGCGGCGTTCTTTGGCGTCGGTTTCCGGTTCTTCGGCTTGTGCTTTGACGCGCAAGGTCAATTCCGCAGCGTTGACGAGATTTGGTACGAGATTCAGGCGCAACATCAGGGTGGCATTGTCAATCCAACTCTTGCCGCCCGCCCAACCGGCTACATTCGGCGGATTGAACAGCATTTGTCCCAGGGCGCGTTGGAGGAATACCACTGCTTGCTTGTTTTGAAAATCAACATTCAAAGTGCGGCATATCCCGGCGAGCAGTTCCACCGGCGATTTAATTCGGGTGCCTATATTTTTTTTATCATAAAACCAGTCGCTGGTAAAAATGGTACGCATCAACTGACCAATATCATAATCACTTTTGTAAAACTGATCAGCTAAGTCTTTGACAATCAACTCGTCCACTTGCTCATTGACAAAATAGCGGTACATTTTGCGGGTAATAAATTCTGCGCAGGCGCGCTTTTCCAGAATAAGATCAATGATGTCCTCGCCATTGAAATTGCCGGTTTTGCCAAAGAAAGTTTTGCTGCCGTAGTCGTGCTGACCCGCCCGGAAAACAAACTCCCCCGTGAGCGTACTCGACCAGCCGGTAAAGGCGCGCGCCGCTTCTTTAATGTCTTTTTCCGAGTAATTGCCGCGTCCCAGGGTGAATAATTCCAGCAATTCCCGCGCAAAATTTTCGTTGGGACTGTCCTTGCGATTCTGTTGATTGTTCAAAAAGCGGATCATGGCGGAGTCTTGGGCAATTGCCAGCACCAAATCGCGGAAATGCCCCAGCGCATGGGTTCGTAGTGCATTCAATTGTAAGACTGCCGATCTACCCGCTTTGATTTGGGTGGCAAAATGCCCGTGCCAGAAGAAGGTCATGCGTTCGAGCAGCGCCCGTTCTGCCGGATTTGCCATTCTTTCCAGCCATGCCACCCCGATTTCACCCACTTGTTGGCGTTGCGCTTTTATAATTTCCTTCAGGTCCTCCTTGTCCATCATTTTACGCGATTCACCATCAACGGGTAGCTCCGGTACGGGCAAAGCCGGGGCTTTATTAACCTGTGCAAACAACTCCTTGACGGCCTGTTGGATGCTCCAGTTTTGTTTTTGCTGCCATTCTTGCGGACTCAAGCCAAAAC
>JBKBWT010000018.1:0-8894 GCA_046314415.1 Saprospiraceae bacterium | reverse complement strand
GCCCGCCAGTAGAGATGTTTGATCTGTTCCTTCATAACGCCAATTTCCGGTAAGACTCAAGTGAAAAACGGAGGTTTAATGCGAATTGTAGAAAATATCGCTTTTGTAAAGCGATCTGCATTAACTTTGCGCAACGATTGTCGTTATTCAATTTTATAAATTACCTATATTAGTTAACTTTGGAATTTACCAAAAAATCATTAGCGTATGAATATTGCAGTAGTTGGCACAGGGTACGTGGGCTTAGTCACTGGTACCTGCTTCTCCGAAACTGGTAACGAAGTCATTTGTGTGGACATCAATGAGAACAAGGTGGCGCGCCTGCGCAGCGGAGAAATTCCGATTTATGAACCTGGACTCGACGTGCTTTTTGAGCGCAATACCCGGCAGGGACGCCTTAAATTCACCACTGATCTCGCCGAAGCCATTAAAGACGCCGAAGTGATCTTTCTGGCATTGCCGACGCCACCGGGCGAAGACGGCTCCGCCGATTTATCCTACATTCTGGGCGTTGCGGGCCAACTGTCGGATTTAATTACGGATTATAAAGTCATCGTTGATAAAAGTACCGTGCCGGTGGGCACTTCCGAAAAGGTACACGCCATTTTGGCAAAGCGCCTGAGCGAAGATTTATTCGATGTGGTTTCCAACCCTGAATTCCTGCGCGAAGGAGTAGCCGTAGATGATTTTATGAAACCCGACCGCGTGGTGGTAGGCACCAGTTCGGAACGTGCCAAACGCGTCATGCGCGAATTGTACGAACCTTTTGTGCGCCAGGGCAACCCCATCATTTTCATGGACGAACGTTCGGCGGAGATGACCAAATACGCTGCCAATTCTTACCTGGCTACGCGCATTTCTTTTATGAATGAAATTGCCAATCTGTGCGAACGCGTGGGCGCGAATGTGGACATGGTGCGCATGGGCATGGGCAGTGACTCGCGCATCGGCAAGCGCTTCCTCTTCCCCGGTGTGGGCTACGGCGGCAGTTGCTTCCCGAAGGACGTGCAGGCACTGGCTAAAACGGCAAATGAATACGACTATGATTTTAAGATTTTGAATTCGGTAATGGATGTCAATACGAAGCAGCGCCACGTGCTGGCAAAGAAAATCAAAGCATTCTTTAACGGCGATGTGAGCGGCAAAACCATTGCCATCTGGGGCTTGGCGTTCAAACCCAATACCGACGACATCCGCGAGGCGCCCGCGCTTTATACCATTGACGAACTGCTCGAAGCAGGCGCTAAAATCAAAGCCTTCGACCCGGAAGCCATGAGCAATGTGCGCACCATCTACGGCGACCGCGTCCAACTGGTGGAGGAGCAGTACGAAGCCCTCATCGAAGCGGATGCGCTGGCAATTGTGACGGAGTGGAGCGTGTTCCGCACCCCGAGTTTTAAAGTGATGAAGCAATTGCTGAAGAATCCGGTGGTTTTCGACGGGCGCAATCTCTACGATCTGGAGCGCATGCAGGAAGACGGCTTCTACTACGAAAGCATTGGGCGCGAGCCGGTACAACTGGCGAGCCTGGTGAAACAATAAACTACATCTACTATACTGTACAAAGCCTTTAGGTGCGATTGCCTGCTGATTGAACGGGGTAGTCGCACCTATTTTTTTGGATACTCCCGCTTCTGCTATTTGAAATTGATTAGGGCGGATGGATGATTGCTAAATGATTTGATTTTCAAGCCTTTAGTATTTCCAAATTTAGGATAAATGCTTCCTGCTTATTGCTCAGATACTCCTTTTCTGGCGCATAGCTTTTAATTCCTGGCGCAAATAATTCAATTATTGGTACATGAACTTCATTTTCTGGCGCATAAACTTCAATTGTTGGTACATAAACTTCATTTTTCGGCGCATAAACTTTAATTGCTGGTACATAAACTTCATTTTTCGGCGCAAATAATTCAATTCTTGGTACATAGACTTCATTTTTCGGCGCATGTAATTCAATTATTGGTACATAGATTTCATTTTCCGGCGCATAAACTTCAATTGTTGGTACATAGATTTTATTTTTTGGCGCAAACAATTTAATTCTTGGTACAAAATTTTAAAGTTTTGGTACGGAAAATTGAATTTTTATTGCAGGAAATTGAAGTTTCGTTACGAGGAATTGAAATTTCATTGCCGGAAATTGAAATTTAATTGCCGACTTTACCCCTCAGAAGCTGCGGAATGGCTTTATTTTAAAAGATTTCAGAGGTAGACTGCCCGGTTTTTCAAATTTTTGCATCCTGCCGGATGATTTCCTTGCCCCAAACACGGATAAAATCGCCAACGATGCTTATTTTGTTACCGCAATGGGAGCAGCGGAGCGCGTTCATGTCGCTGGTGAACCCATTTTCCCTACCGGTAAAGCCTTGACGAATAGTTAGTTAGAAATGAAGGCGCATTGAAAAATTGCGTCACTTCTTATTGTCAAAAAGGAAAGACATTGTAAACATCTTTAAAACCCATAGCGCATGAGCAAGAATGTATTGCTGGTCATTTTGTTAATTGTGGGGACGCACGCGGGCGTTCTGGCACAAAAATCGAAGAAACCTGCCGCCAATCCGGTGGATACCCGCCTCGCCGCCTTGAAAAAAGAAGTGGTACAGAAAATAGACGGCAACGCCAAGATGGCGCAAGTGATGGTGGACAAAGTTTTTAGCTTCGCCGAATTAGGTTTTCAGGAGGTAGAGACCTCCAAGTACCTCACCGACATTCTCCAGAAGAACGGTTTCACCATTGAATATGGCATTTCGGGGGTGCCGACCGCCTGGTGGGCAAAGTGGGGGAGTGGTAGTCCGGTGATTGCCCTCGGTAGCGATTTGGATTGTATTCCGAAAGCTTCGCAAAAGCCCGGAGTGGCTTATCACGACCCGATTGTAGAAGGAGCGCCTGGTCATGGCGAAGGGCACAACGCAGGTACGCCGCTGAACATCGTGTCGGCATTAGCCGTGAAGGAGATTATGGAACGCGAAAAGATTCCCGGCACCTTAATTTTATGGCCCGGCGTCGCGGAAGAACTCGTGGGAACCAAGGCGTACTTCACCCGTGATGGCTATTTTGATAAAGTCGATATGTGCATTTTCACGCACGTTTCCAACAACCTGAGCGTGTCCTACGGGCAGGCCTTCGGTACCGGTTTGATCTCGGTGGAATATGAATTTGAAGGCGAAGCCGCTCATGCCGCCGGCGCACCCTGGCGCGGGCGCAGTGCGTTGGATGCCTGCGAACTGATGAGTATTGGCTGGCAGTACCAGCGCGAGCATTTGGATCCGCTGCAACGTTCGCACCACGTGATTAAAAATGGTGGCGACCAGCCCAACGTCGTGCCCTCGAAGGCGTCCATTTGGTTTTACTTCCGCCACGTAGATTATCCGCGCATTATGGAATTGTACGAAAAAGGCAACCGCATTGCCGAAGGCGCGGCGATGATGACGGGTACCAAATTGAATAAAAAAGTGCTGGGTTCGGCTTGGCCCCGCCATTTTAATAAAGTGATTGCCGAAAAAATGTATGATAATATCAAGCAAGTGGGCTTGCCCAAATGGAGCGAAGAAGATCAGCTACTGGCGAGAGCCATTCAGAAAGAGGTAAAAGCACCCAATGATACAGTTGGCTTAGCCGTGAAGCTGGACACTTTAGGTTTGCCCGTGCGCAATCCGGTGAGCGGCGGCTCCGATGATATCGGCGATATTTCGTGGAAATTGCCGACTGTGACGCTGGGTTTCCCTTCCAATATTCCGGGTTTGCCGGGGCACCACTGGGCAAATGCCGTAGCGATGGCAACCCCTATCGCCCACAAAGGCGTAGTCGCCGGTGCCAAAGCTGAAGCCATGACGCTGCTGGATTTCTTCCTCAAGCCGGAACTGGTAGATCAAGCCAAAGAATATTTCCGCACCGAGCAGGGCATGAAGCAAAAGTACATTCCGATGGTAAGTGAGACCGATAAGCCTGCCATTTATCTGAATACCGAAACGATGGAAGAATTCCGCCCAAAGTTGCAAAAGTTCTATTACGACGAAACGAAATACAATTCTTACCTGGAGCAGTTAGGTATCAAATATCCGACCGTGCGCATGACGAATAGCGGTGGTACGAGTGGAGGTAAAAAGTAAAATTGTGTGCTTGTGTTCGAGTGTTCAGGTGTTCGTGTAAACGGGCAAGAACACTTGAACACACCAACACCTGAATACGCTAAAATGCGAAAAATAGCCATTTCCGATATTCACGGTTGCAATGCTACCTTTCAACGCTTGTTAGAACAATTGTCACTGTCGCAAGATGACGAATTATACTTTCTGGGCGATTACATTGATCGCGGACCCGATAGTAAAGGCGTGATTGATATCATTCTCGACCTGCAGCAAAGTGGTAATGTCGTGCGCTGCTTACTCGGCAACCACGAACAGATGATGAAAGATGCGTTGGCGGATGTTGACGAAGAAGATTTTAAAATTTGGTTGATTAATGGCGGCGATGAAACGCTGCGGAGCTATATGGTGAACGGTAAGCCCAGGATTCCTGACCATCATTACGATTTTTTTGACAACCTGGAATTGTATTGTGAAGTGGACGAATATATTATGGTGCATGCCGGTCTGAATTTTGAAATGCCGCTGCCCCTGACGGATGAATTTTCGATGCTGTGGATTCGCGACTGGTATCCCGACTTGAATCGGCATTGGCTTGGCGAGCGTATCATTGTACACGGGCATACCCCTATGCCAAAAGTGGACATCGAAAACCAATTCACCCACTTAGAAAAATTCCCGGTTTTAAACATTGACGGTGGCTGTGTACATAAAGGCAAGCGGCGCGGCGTGGGTTATCTGGTGGCATTTGACCTGACAAATCGCGAATTGTATTTTCAGGAGAATATGGAAGGTTAAGGCAGTTGCAAATTGCTCAATTCAAACTCAAAACCAGGCAAAATATTTTCACCTGTCAAAGTTTTATCAAACCCTTTTACCATTTCGACCGAGCCATTGGCGCGATAAATATGGGTTTTTTGTGTTTTTACATCGATGAGCCAACCCAATTGCGCACCATTTTCAATCCATTCTTCCATTTTTTCTTTAACATCCGCCAGTTTATCGCTTTTGGAGCGGATCTCCACAATGAATTCCGGGCAAAGCGGAGCGAAGCTTCTTTTCTCTTTTTCCGTTAAGGATTGCCACTTTTCCATCGAAACCCAGGAGGCATCAGGGGAGCGGATGGCGGTGTTGGCGAGCTTAAAGCCGGTACTGGAGCTAAACGCAACGCCATTTTTGTTTTTCTTACTCCAAGCTTTCAATGCAGAGGAAATCTCTTCTTCGTAGTAACCGGAGTCTGTGTGTACGGGCGACATAAAAATGATATTTCCGTTTTTGTCTCGTTCAATGCGATAATCCCGATTGGCAGCGCAAAATTCCGAAAACTCTTCGTCGGTGAGTTTATCCGCCAAACCTCTTATCGGAACTTTTTGTATTGCAACCATTATTCAAGCGATTTATAATTCAAATATACTTACTTTTACAACAGCAAACCACAACTTTTAAGTTCAATGAGCCAATATGAAACAATCCTCGCTCACCTGCGCGAGCAGGCGCTCGAAGCCGGTGCCATCATGCGCCATTTTTTCCGCAATCCGGCGTGTAAAGTTTATACCAAACCCGATGGTTCCAAAGTGACCGATGCCGATCTGACGATTTCGGAAATGATTGTCAAAAAATCGAACGCTGCCTTTCCGGATGTGCTTTTATTTACCGAAGAAGTAAAAGAAAAGCCAAAAATTGAGCCTGGTAATCATTATTTTATCATTGATGAACTGGACGGCACGAGTTATTTTGCCGATGGTGTGACGGGTTTTGCGCATTTGGCAGCTTATTACGATGCGAATGAGGGGCTTACTGTTGGCGTATTGTATTATCCCTTGGAAGATGTTTTATTATATGCAGTGAAAGGACAGGGGGCGTTTATAGAGCAAAACGGGGAAACCAGAAAGCTGGAAGCCCCGCCGCTAAAGGAATGGCAGGAGCTTTGCTTTGCGCATCCGCTGCGTTATCTGGGCGATAAATATGAAAAATTATTTCATGAAATGAGAATCGATAAAGACCGCTTTTATTATCCCGTCGGTATTCAGCGCACGATTGATATCGTTCAAGGCAAGCTGGATGTGGCGGTTTTATTACAACCGTACATTTCGCCCTGGGATTTATCGGCGGAAAAAGCTTTTTTAAATGAATTGGGTTTTAATTATAGTTTTTTAAATGGCGAGCCGATTTCATTTAGTGAGACACGTAATAAAAATAATAATGGTTATTTAATTTGCCCGTATGCTTATAAAGAAAAATTGATAACAGAGATTGACAAGCATTTATAAAAGACATCCGAAGTTTCTAAAAACTTCGGATGTCTCGTTACAAGCGGTTTAACGCAGATCAATAATTGTTAATTTATTCTGATCAGATATTTGTCGAAGGTGATGTTCTATTTCAGCAACTTTGTTAATGAGGGTTTTATAACGATTATCGTACGAGAGTAATACCACTAAGTGGATAGGGTATTTTTCGAAATTTTGCTGAAATTGTAAATTCCTGTCCGCCGTTATCAACACTTCTATGCCTTCCTGCATCATAGCTTCGAGCAGCGCAGTGTCCTTTTTACTTTGCCAACCTAAATCTGGCACCGTGGTAATGTCAAAATCACTGGAAAAATGCTTCTTGAGAGGACGCGGTAAATTTTCGTCAAGCAGCATTCTTTTCATGGGAAGTCGAGGTATTGAAAGTCAAAATAACTTCCATAAACTCAAGCAATTGCTCTACTTGTTCTTTGGATACCGAAGGAAAATCAGTTAAAAATTCCTCGATGGTGTCGCCTGCTTTCAGATAGTCGAAAAAATTTTTGACAGGTACGCGTGTACCAGCAAATACAGGCGTACCACTTTGAATTTCCGGCGATATGGTAATGATTTCTGCAATCATATTTAGAATGATTTTTCTAATAAATCACATTGCCGAGGTAAATTGTTTTAAAAACCGCACATCATTTTCAAAGAAATAGCGGATATCGCTGATGTCGTACAAACGCAATGCCTGCCGCTCGATACCCATGCCAAAAGCAAAACCGGAGTATTTCGTACTGTCAATGCCACAATTTTCCAGTACTTGCGGATCCACCATGCCACAGCCCATGATTTCCAGCCAACCGGTGCCTTTGGAGAGGCGGTAGTTGCGCTCATTGTCCATGCCAATCCACACGTCCATCTCGGCGCTCGGCTCGGTGAACGGGAAGAACGACGGGCGCAGGCGAATTTTGGGCGAACCAAACATTTCCTGGGCAAAGTACAGCAACGTCTGCTTCATATCGGCAAAGGACACGCCTTCGTCAATGTACAAGCCTTCCACCTGATGGAATTGCGCATGCGAACGCGCCGAAATTGTCTCGTTGCGATAAACGCGCCCCGGTGCAATGATGCGAATCGGCGGTTTTTGCGTCATCATCGTGCGTGCCTGTACGGGCGAAGTGTGCGTGCGCAGAAGCCACTCACTGGAATCTTTCACATAAAAAGTATCTTGCATATCACGCGCGGGGTGGTCTTCCGGCGTGTTCATCGCGGTAAAATTGTACCAGTCGGTTTCAATTTCTGGTCCATCCGCAACCACAAACCCGATGCGTTCAAAAATACCGATGATGCGATTCAACGTAATTGCAATGGGATGGCGCGAGCCTAGTGGAAGGGGTTCGCCAGGCGCAGTAAGGTCGAGGTGCTGGGCGTCGGCGCTTTCAGCGGCGGCTTCGAGTTGTTCTTTTAAAGCATTGAACTTTTCTTCCGCTGTTTCTTTTGCTTTATTAATAAGCTGACCAAATTCTTTTTTCTGCTCATTGGGCACATTTTTAATTTCACCCATGAGTGGTTTTATAATATTTTTGGTACCCAGATAACGGATGCGAAATTGCTCTAATTCTTCGATATTCAAAGGATTAGCTATTTCAATTTCTTTAATGACGTCGTAAATCTGATCGAAAACGGCAACGGAAGTATTCATAATTATAATAGTAATTTCAATATTTTCGTTTTTCTGAAAACAGCTTCAACTCTAGCTAAACCACACCTGCTCTAACCTGATTCCCTACTCAATTTTATACAACCTGAAGGTTGTGAGACGAAGGCAGCCTTAAAGACTGCATTACGTGGCAAAGTTAAAGGTTTTTTAACAACAGGCATACCAACGCCCTAAATTAACCGGTATGTCTAGTAAAATAGTTTCGTAAAATCAATATTTGACTCGGAAAAATGAGGATAGGAAGATCGGAAATTGCACTGGCGCTCTGTGCGCTTTTTGTGCTGGCGTTGATTTATTCGCGCTTTTTGTTGTCGGTGAGCATGTTTGGCTTAGCTATTCTTGGCTTGCTCGATTTATATAAGACTGGTAAGGGATGGCGCATTCGCTTCAACCCGGGTTTATTACAAAATATAAACCAACCGGTATATTGGGTTATTACCTTGTTCTTTTTAATTGTATTTATAAGTGGTTGGCAAACAGAAGATTGGGGATATTGGCTGGGTAGATTACGAATCAAGTTACCTTTTTTGATTTTGCCCATTGCTTTTTTGGGACTGCCCGTTTTTTCACAACGGCAATATTTCGGTTTGATTTATTTTATGCTAATTGCCCTTTTTGTAACCTGTATAGGTGTTGGAATTAACTATCTGCTTCATTTTGAGGTGATTACCGAATCGATCAAACACGGCAAATCGATTCCTACTCCGGCGAATCATATTCGATTTAGTTTGTTATTGACGCTGGGCGTGCTCGGCGGGAGCTGGCTGGCATGGAAGCAATATTATTGGCGTTTTGCGTGGGAAAAGCTTGTTATTCAAAGTATTACGCTCTTTTTATTTTTATTTATCTTTG